>CAMRDM010000001.1 GCA_947041225.1 uncultured Deferribacteraceae bacterium
TCCTTGGGACGGCACTACGATCAATGCACCGAGATATGATGAAGAAAACAGAACGTATCATATTAGCGATGCGACTCATTTCGCATGGATAATGAAAAGAACAAACGATAATGATTCAATAGTTTATGATAACGAAACGCTTTTTTTTGCTAATGATATTGATATGGATAATAGATCTATGCAAGGTATAAGAAAGTTTCAAGGTACATTAGATGGTAATTATAAATCTATTTCTAATATACGCATTAATAGGGTTTATGCTAAAGTTGGTTTAATAGGACAGCTTATTGATAATGGAACGATAAAGAATTTAACGATAATCGAGGGAGCTATTAAGGGTAGATCATCAGTAGGTGGAGTTGTTGGATGGGCTATAAACTCTAAGATCATAAACGTTGTAAATAGAAGTGTACGAGTTGAGGGTTCAGAGGATTCTATCGGAGGGATTGTTGGTTTTGCCGATAATGTAACCATAGAGCTTGCTACAAATTACAGTAAGATTATAGGTGTAAGAGGGGTTGGTGGAATTGTTGGTAATGCAGAGAAAGGATCTATAACTAAATCAGTTAACCTTGGAGAAATTAATGGTAGGCAGAGTGTAGGTGGTATTGTAGGTTACGGTAAGGACTCCTCTATATCGCTTTCTCATAATAATGGACAGGTAGTACGAGGAAAGTTTGTCGGAGGAATATTTGGTAGCAGTGATAATGGTACAATAGAGAACTCTTCAAATTTAGCAAAACTACAAGGGGTAGGGAGTATCGGAGGAATTATAGGATATGTGTCAAAAGAGCTTACTATAAATCATTCATATAATTATGGTTTAATTTTTGTATCAGACTCTATTAAGACTGTTGGAAGAGTTATCGGAGAAGTAGAGGATAACACTTTAGATATTTACAGTAACAACTATTATTTAGAAGATAAAGATTTACAAGCTATCGGTAAACCAGAGGCAGAGGATGCAGGCATAAAAATGGATGTTTTTCAGTTTACAGATAGATACAATTTTGATGATTGGGATTTTAATAGTATATGGACGATGCAAAGTAAATGTCCTGTCTTGCAGTGGATATTAGAGATAGATGATGAAGTTTTAGTTGAAAGATTAATCTCTCCTTGCAAAGCTTCTTCTTAAATTACACTGAACTTAATGCTGTGTTTACTGTTTTATTATTAATAAGTTGATAATTGTTTTATATTCAAAAATTTTCAAAACTTATAGATATCTAAAGAGAGTTATAGTTTACATCTAATAGATAGAATGATTTATTTGATACTCATATTTTTATCTATTGTGATAAGTTAGTCTACTTATTATATTATTACTATGTTAATTATTAATTATTAATTGTTTGAAAATTTTGGAGATTATTGTGTTAAAAAAATTATATATATATGTACTACTAATAACTACAACATTTACTATGTCATGTTCATATAGTGGCACAGAAGATCCAGGTGATACATTTAGAGTATTGGCTGCAAGTAAAGATAGTTATGAAGTTGTATTAGGTGGAACTGTTTATGCAGAACTTCCTTCAGGATTAATATATGGTTATGATGATTTCGGCAAAAAAATAATTATCGGACATTATGTAAGTGGAGTTGAAGGTACTTATACAAGAGCAATTTATGCAAATGGGTATAATGAATCGTCTCAAACATATTTTAATTATTTTGGTGTTGAATTAATTTTGGATGAGAACGACAATCAACAAGCAGTAGGTATGGAGTTTTATTATAATGATGGAGAATATTATTATAACCAAGCAGATATTCAATTTACTGACGAAAAGAGAGCTACGTTTCTTAGAAATTTTAAATCTCCAACAACTCAAGTATCTAATGATAAATATATGGTTAGCACAGGGTTATCAATTACCACAACGAAAAGTGGAACTCTTTATTCAGTAGCCACAATCAAAAATGCAGATGATAATGAAAGTTTTATAAAGGGGTATGTTTTAGATAATAAGACTATAATTAGTGAAGAGATAAAGATGGGTACAGCAACACCTACTAATTTAAAGACAACTGGATATCATAGTATTGCACCGTTTAGTGATAATGCAACATTAACATATATTATGGAAAATGAAAAAGTTGAAGTGTTTGAAATAAATAATAAGCTGATTAGAGGCAGAACTTTAACAGAAGATACTGGTCTAGGTAGTAACGCTGTTTATTCAACAATCGCCACAAATAAGGATCAAGATATATTTGTAGCGTATGTTGATAAAGATGATAAATTAACTATGTATAAAAAAGATAATGGAACGGTTGATGAAGTCGCAAGTTTTGTAGATTATTTTAATGGTGGAAAGATAGAAAATGTTTCACAACCTATTATAAAGATTTTTGATAACGGTACAGTTATAACATCATACATTGACAACAGTAGTAAGTTATTAAAAATTATAGTTGATGATTTCATAAATAGTGCATCACTTGACTTTATAACAATTATACCTCCAACAAATTTAGAGGTTACTTCGTTTAGTGTAGATATAATTGAGGATACTTTACATTATATTTATAGCACACCGATGGGTTCAGAGATAAGCGTGTATGAGAACGGTTTATGGAGAGTTATTAAAAACTACACGATATATAATAACTCAGATTTTGTATCAATAGGTGGAGTGAATAAGAAAGAGTTATATTTTATGTTTAGTTATAATTATAAGCATCAGCAGTGTAATGGATTGGATAACGATACTGAGTGTCAAGAAGGTGGTGATGCCATAGTACAGATCAATACTATGGATTACATTATGTTATACGGATTTCAATCTAAAGAAGGAGCTGTCAGTGCAACTCCAAATATAGGAAGTTTTGCACATTTTAACGGTGTAGGATATTATCTATATAATAATGAGCAAGGGCTCAGAATTGCGGAGACTATGAAAGATCGTTTTAATCCTAGACCTCCTAGCACAGCTGATGGTTTACCGATGGTAAGAAACGGTTCAGGTATAGATATTTTTGAACTAGTGAATAATAGTACAGATATAGATGAAAGTGATGAGCTTCATGATACTGAGTATGCTAGATGATTTTAAGTTTTAATTAATTGATAAAAAATAAGATAAAGTATTTGTTGTGAGTAGGAGGTAGATATAATGATGAAGATAGTATTTGTATTGATGTTAGGGGTATCATTGTCGTTATTTGTAGGTTGTAAACGTGATAACAGTAGTTTATCGAAAGATATAAAAAATGATATAGAAGAGTCTTCTATAGTCGATAACGTTTCTTTAGATAAATCAAAATTAACTAAATCACAGAGTGATGTTACAGAAAAAATTAAGTTAGAGAAACCGTTTGACAATAAGTATTGGGATAATAAAGCAGAGGGCATTTATGTAGATGCAATATCAGGCGAGGCATTATTTTTATCTAAGGATAAGTATGACTCAGGAACAGGTTGGCCATCATTTACAAAACCAATAGATAAAAAAATGGTAACAAATATTTTGTCTAATAAAGATGGCGTAAATAAAACAGATGTAAAAAATAGCACTACTAACACACATCTTGGAAACTTATATTACGATGGTCCTAAAGATCGTGGTGGTACAAGATATTGTCTTTATAGTTCATCATTAAGGTTTGTTCCAACATCAGAAATGGCTTCAGAAGGGTACGGATATTTATTAAGTCAGGTATCGAAATAAATCGTTTTTAATCTCTGATATATAATAAGATAATGTATGTGCTAAGGATTTAGGTAGAGAAAATTATGAAGATAATATATGTATTAATGTTAGTGATATCGCTATCACTATTTATAGGCTGTAAACGAGATAGTAGTAGTTTTGCTAATGATATAAATAGTGAGTCGGAGTATACGGCTGTGGTGAATAAAGATATGAAATACGAAGATTTTTCTAAAGATAAATATGATACGATTATATTAGCTGGTGGATGTTTTTGGGGTGTTGAAAAATACTTTCAATATATAGATGGTGTTCTGTTTACAGATGTTGGATATGTTAATTCTAAAACGGCTAATCCAACTTATAAAGATGTTACATCAGGAACATCTGATGCATCTGAAGGTGTTCGGATAATTTACGATCCTAAAGTAGTATCATTAGATTTTATACTTAGTATGTATGTGAAAGTTATAGATCCAACATCGCTTAATAAACAAGGTAACGATGTAGGACGTCAATATCGTACTGGTATATATTATGATAGTGATAGCGAGAAAAAAATCGCAGAAAAATTTATAAAGAAGATTTCAAAAGATTATAAAGAGCCTATTGCGATTGAAGTTATGCCAGTTAATAATTACTATGAAGCAGAAGATTATCATCAAGATTATTTAGATAAAAATCCTAATGGATATTGTCATATAGGTAAAGCAGAGTTTGAAGATGCAAAGGAAGCTAAAGATAATATTAGTTCTAAGATCGGTGATGATGAAGTTTCAAGTGAAGCATCAAAGGAGTATATTGTGCCTAGCGATGAAGAGTTGAAATCAAAATTAACAAAATTACAATACGATGTTACTCAAAATAATAAGACAGAGCAACCGTTTAAAAATGAGTATTGGGATAATAAAGAAGAGGGTATATACGTTGATGTAACATCAGGCGAACCGTTATTTTTATCTAAGGATAAGTTTGATTCATCATCAGGTTGGCCATCATTTTCAAAACCAATTGATAAAGATTTAATAACGGGTAGTGTCGATAAAAGTTTCGGTATGGAAAGAACCGAGGTTAAGAGTAGTGGTAGCAACTCACATTTAGGACATTTATTTGATGATGGACCTAAAGATAGTGGTGGAATGCGATACTGTATAAATAGTGCATCACTTAGATTTATTCCAAAATCTAAAATGGTATCAGAGGGGTACGGATATTTATTAAATCAGGTATCGGAATAAATCTGTTTTAATTTAGTGATTGATTGTGTATAATTATAAGTAGTACGATAATAAATTTATTGGAGGTTATTAATGGCAAGTTTTGCAAATCCATTCGCAGGCAATGTGAATCGTAAGATTACAAAAGAAGAGCTAATACAGGCTATTAGACTTGATATAGCTGCAGAGTTAGAGGCTATATATTTATATGAAGCACATATTCTTGCAACAGATGATATAGTAGTAAAAACTGTTTTAGGAGATATTAGAGATGAAGAGAAAGCTCACGTTGGTGAGTTAACAACATTACTTCGTTATCTTGATCCTAAAGAAGCAGAATTTTTTGCAGGTGGCGAGTCTGAAGTAAGAGAGATGATGGAAGATTTAGGTATTAAATCAGGAGAAATTCCAAGTAAGTTAATAGTAGCTTGTGATGAATCTCATGATGATGGACATACACATGGTGATAAATCGACATGTTGTAGTAGTGGGGAAGCAGATTGTGGTTGTGGATCTAAGGAGAAATCTGAAGAGAGTATTTCAACACATAATAAATTAACAGTGGGCAGTTTGCTTAAAAAATAGGAGGAGAGAAAATTATGGATTACCTTTCAAGAGAAGGCGCTCCTATAAAGAAAGATTTCTGGAAACAGATTGATTCAATTGTAGTGGAGACAGCTAGAAACCATCTAAATGGTAGAAAATTTTTAACAGTTTATGGACCTTTAGGTTCAGGAGCAATTAATGTTTCATACGATAAAATGGTTAGAAATGAAGAGTTTGAGAACGGTGTAGTAAAAACAACAGGAAGAACATTTGTAGAACTTCCACAGATATATGCAGATTTTAATATATTATGGAGAGATATCGAAAATCATTTTGCAACAGGTTTGCCACTTGATTTAACTTCAGTAATTGAGGCAACGCATAATATTGCTAATCTTGAAGATACGTTGATATTTTTCGGTAACAAGTTTTTAAAAACTGATGGAATAATGAATGCTCCGGGTGTTCAAAAAGTTGCTATCTCTGATTGGAAAGAGGGTGAAAACGCATTTATGGATATTGTTAAAGGCGTTAACATGATTATCAGTAAAGGATTAATAGGTCATTTCTTTCTATGTGTTAGTCCAGAGTTATATGTTAATCTTCAAAGAATTCAAACAGGTACAGGATTATTAGAGGTTGATAGAGTTTCTAAACAGCTAGCTGGCTTATTTAGAGTTCCTATATTAAAAGGACAACAAGCTGTTCTTATCTGTTCAGAGCCTCAGTATATTGATTTAGCAATAGGACAAGATATAGTTACAGCATATTTAGAGCAGAAAGATTTAAATCATTCATTCCGTATTATAGAGACTGTTCTTCCAAGAATTAAAAAACCAGAAGCTATAGTTGTATTTGAGAAATAGAGTTAAAATTTAATATTTTTTTTACGTTGCTTAAACGTGAATTTCTTTTTTTTATTTAATATTGAGGGAGAGTGAAAACTCTCCCTTTAATTTTGCTATTTTTACAGATGTTTACAATAATAACAGATCTATTACTTTGTGGTAAGAATAGGATATATAATGTCTGGAGTAGTTAATTTTATAGTTATTTTGTCATCTTTGAAAAAGGTTATTTTATTAAGATTATCTAACTCTTGATTACCATATCCTGTAACAGATAATTTATTTATAAATGAAGTTGTACCTAGATCTAATGATGTAAGGGCAGTGTTATAACTGATATTTAAACTTGTTAAGTTTTTAGTCAAGTTACTTAGATCAAGTGTACTTACTTTAGATAGATTATTTAGATCGATGCTCGTAAGATTAGTAAGTTGAGATAGATCAAGTCTGTTTACTTTATGTAAACTACTTAAATTAATGCTAGTAAGATTAGTAAGATTAGATAAATTAAGTACAGTTACGTTAGGTATACCATATAGACTAATACTCGTAAGATTAGTGAGTTGTGATAGATCAAGTGTGTTTAGCATATCCAAATCACTTAAATCAATATTAGTAAGTTTAGTAAGTTGAGACAGATCAAGTTTGTTTAATTGATTTAGATTACTTAAATTAAGAGTAGTAAGATTAGTAAGTTGAGGTATATCAAGTGTACTTAATTGATCTAGACTACTTAAATCAATACTTGTTAGTCTAGTAAGTTGAGACAGATCAAGTGTTCTTAATGTGTCCATACTACTTAAATCAATACTTGTTAGTTTAGTAAGTTGAGACAGATCAAGTGTTCGTAATGTGCCCATACTACGTAGATCGATGCTCGTAAGATTAGTAAGTTGAGATAGATCAAGTTTGTTTACTTTATGTAAACTACTTAAATTAATGCTAGTAAGATTAGTGAGTTGAGATAGATCAAGTATGCTTGATGTATTTATACTACTTAAACTAATGCTAGTAAGATTAGTGAGTTGAGATAGATCAAGTTTGTTTACTTTATGTAAACTACTTAAATTAATGCTAGTAAGATTATTAAGTTGAGACAGATCAAGTACAGTTACGTTAGGTATATCATATAAACTAATACTCGCAAGTTTAGTAAGTTGAGATAGATCAAGTTTGTTTACTTTAGGTAAACTATTTAAATTAATGCTAGTAAGATTAGTGAGATTAGATAAATTAAGTACAGTTACGTTAGGTATATCATATAAACGAATACTCGCAAGTTTAGTAAGTTGAGATAGATCAAGTTTGTTTACTTTAGGTAAACTATTTAAATTAATGCTAGTAAGATTAGTGAGATTAGATAAATTAAGTATAGTTACGTTAGGTATATCATATAAACTAATACTCGTAAGATTAGTGAGTTGTGATAGATCAAGTGTGCTTACTTTAGATAGATTACTTAGTTTAATGCTCCTTAGTTTAGTAAGTTGAGATAGATCAAGTATGCTTGATGTATTTATACTACTTAAACTAATACTCGTAAGATTAGTGAGGTTAAATAAATTAAGTACAGTTACGTTAGGTATATCATATAAACTAATACTCGTAAGATTATTAAGTTGAGATAAATCAAGTGTGCTTAATTGATTTAGACTACTTAAATCAATAGTAGTAAGATTGTTAAGTTGAGACAGATCAAGTGTGCTTAATTGATTTAGACGACTTAACTTAAGAGTAGTAAGTTTAGTAAGTTGAGCCAGATCAAGTACAGTTAAGTTAGGTATCTCATATAAAGTAATACTCATAAGTTGATTAAGTTGAGATAAATCAAGTGTGCTTAATTGATTTAGATTACTTAAATCAAGAGTAGTAAGTTGATTAAGTTGAGACAGATCAAGTGTGCTTGGTGTATTTATACTATTTAGATAAAGTGTTGTTAGATTAGTAAGTTTAGACAGATCAAGTGTGATTAATGCTCTTAGATTAGTTAAATTAATACTCGTAAGTTTATTAAGTTTAGATATATCAAGTACAGTTAAGTTAGGTATATCATATAAACTAATACTCGTAAGTTTATTAAGTTTAGATATATCAAGTTTAGTTATTTTAGGTAGACGACTTAGATTAAGGATTGTAAGGTTAGTGAGCCCAGATATGTCAAATGTATCTAAACTAGTCACACCACTTATATTAATATTGGTAAGATTAGCTAGTGCAGATAGATCAAGTGTAGTTATGTTCGGCATGTTTAGTACAGTAAGTGCTGTAAGATTTTGCAGACGTGATAGATCAAGCGTTTCCTCTGTATAAGAATCAATCCATAATGAAGTTAGTTGAGTCAGATGAGCTATATCAGTAGTCTGTATATTGCTTATTCCAGATATAGCTAAATTAACAATACTGTTTTTTATATTATGAAACCCAGTAATATTTTTTATTCCGATTGTACTTAACGTTTTTAAGTTAACTAGATTAGATATGTCAAGTATATTTAAATGAGTCATAGCACTTATATTAAGATTGGTAAGATTAGTTAGTGCAGATAGATCAAGTGTAGTTATGTTCGGCATGCTTACTACAGTAAGAGATGTAAGGTTTCGAAGAAATGATAGATTCAGCGTTTCGTCTGTATAAGAATCAATCCATAATGAAGTTAGTTGAGTCAGAGGAGCTATATCAGTAGTCTGTATATTGCTTACCCCAGATATAGATAAATTAACAATACTGTTTTTTATATCATTAAACCCAGTAATATTTTTTATTCCGATTGCATTTAACGTTTTTAAGTTAGCTAGCCTAGATATATCAAGTGTCGTAGTATAACCATATAAATATAATTCAGTTAGGTTCGGTGAGTAGGCTATACTACTGGTAGGTATCCCACTAATACCAGAGATACTTAAACTAAGAATATTATGTTTAATTGTATCAAACCCAGTAATGTTTTTTATATTTATTGCATTTAATTTAGTGAGTTTAGGAAATTTAGTTATATCTAATAAGGCAATATTTGTATTGTGTGAGATACTTAAATTATTTAGTTCAGGATAATTTGTGTAACTATCAGTGATAGCATCTAATTGTTTCTGATTTATTACTTGAGTAGCTGTATATCCAGCAGTTAAATCAAGAGTCTTAATAACTTGTGAATATTTTTTTATAAAGAGGAGATCATTATCTACTAGACGATTATTACATGTCATAGTGTCCTTAGACATCAAACAGTTGTCGCTATTGGTTGGAGGTATAGTTTCTCCACCATCGCCGTCTCCATTACCACCGTCTCCACCGTCACCGTCTCCACCATTGCCGCCGTCTCCGTCACCATCACCATTGCCACCGTCGCCGTCATTACCACCGTCGCCATTACCACTGTCACCATTACCATTATATTCATAATAGCTACCTTCAAGACAAGCAGTAAAAAGTAGCGTAGAAAGAAGTAGCAAACAGAGATATCTCAAAGTATTTAGTTTCATATTATCACCTTCCTAGAAGTTGTATGTAGTATAAAATGATGCAAATACTAGATATCTTATTAGATTCTAACATAATATTATTAAAAAGTATATATATTAACTACACATCTATATAAATTATTATATAGATACTATAGCGTCAGTTTATTGTCCATTTAAGTATCAAAAAGCTTTTAATCGTATAGAAATAATTACTATATTTACCAGTAAATTATATAACTCTGCGTATACAATAATAGTATGATAGGGTATAAAAAAGGAACGCCGATTAACTCAGCGTTCCGATATATGTTACTTTCAGATTTTATACTTTTCTAAATTTTAACTATCTGTTAATAGTAGTAGTTACGGACGAGATGGATAGTAAAAATTAGGACTTGTTAACTCTATAGTTACTGTACCATCTTTAGGAAATATTATATTCGTATCATTAACTAATGCGTTATTTCCAGTTCCAACTACCTCTAATTTATTTGAAAATGGCATTGTACCTAAATCTAATTTTACGAGTGATGGATTACTATTTAAAGTAACATTTATTAAGTTCGCCGTTAATGCAGATAGATTAAGTTCTGTTAGTGCGTTACCAATTTGAGAAATATGTAGTTCGATAAGTTTAGTTTGTGTAGATAGATTTAAATTTGTCGTTAAACCTATTTTTGATATATTTAATTTATTAAGTTCAGGTAAAGCAGATAGATTAATTGTACCTACTTGAGGAAGATCGTTTAGATGAAGCGATGTAAGTGTAGGTAGTTGTGTTAGATCAACTCCATTTAATTTTGTAAAACCACCCATTTCTAATCGTTCCAGTTTGTTAAGGCTAGATAGATTAATTGTTTCATCTGTATATCCACTAATTTTTAATGCAACTAAATCATTTAAACGTGTTATCTCAACAAGTGGAATTTCACTCTTATTATCTGTATATAATGAGATTAGATTATTTTTAATAGTATTAAAACCTACAATTTTTTTAATCGATTGAGTGGCTAAACTTTCTAACGTAGTCTGTGCCGATATATCAAGTTCGGTTAATTTTGGTATGTTATTTAGAGAGATACGTTTAAGGTTAATAAGTTGTGATATATCAAGTTCAGATATATTAGGCATATTAACTATAGTAAGCGATTCAAGATTAGTAAGCGCTGATATAACTAAGCTGTCAGCCTTAAGAATATTTAAACTAAGATTAGTAAGGCTTGTAAGGTTCGATAAATTAAGTGTAAGTGTTTTTGATTTTAAATCAGTCAACATAAGTTTAGTAAGTTTAGTGAGTGAAGATAGATCAAGTTCATTTATTAATTCAAAATTAGTTAAACCAAGAGTTGTTAGGTTATCTAGTTTAGATAGATCAATTTTAGTCTCTTCATAATCATATATATTTAGTGTAGTGAGCTTTGATAAAGCTGTGATATCTGTAAGAGATATATTACTTCTACGTTTAACGCCTAAACTAGTTAGGTTATCTTTAATAACATCAAAACCTTTTATGTCCGTAACAGATATTGCTTGTAAGGTTTTTAACTTAGTTAATTGTGTTACGTCAAAGTTTTCAACACGCGTCATACCTGTTATATCAAGCACTTCTAAATCGGGTAGTTGAGATAGATTAATTGTTGTGTCAGGATAGTCAGATATAGTAAGTGAAGTCAGTTGTGATAAACTTGTGATATCTGTAAGAGATATATCACTTTTAAAAGATATCCCTAAATTTATGAGATTACTTTTAACTGTATCAAAGCCAGTAATGTTAGGGACATCTGTTGCGAGCAATGTTTTTAAGTTTATAAATTTTGATAGATCAAGCGAAGAGAGTGGGGTGTTTGATACATCAAGGTATTCTATCTCAAAATCTCCTTCTGCTCTTATCGAAGGTTTTGTATCAAGTGATGAAATTTTTGTATTAGATATATCTAGTTTAGTTAGAGCTGGAAATTTATTTAAATCTATAGATCTAAGTTCGGCGTTATTAGCTACCGATAAACTTGTTAGTTTCGGAAATATAGGAAGAGAGTTTAACTGTGCTTGAGTTACTCCACTATCAGATAAGGTATCTCTTTCATCAGCATTGTAAGTGAAGTCAAGTGATATAATTTTATCTGCATGATTTTTTAATGAGTCAAAATCATTTATAGCGATATTGTTATCGCAAACTAATTCATTGTTAGTGATGATGCAACTTATGCCTGTTGGTTGAGAGGTATCTCCATCAGTGATTTCATCAGAGCTTTCACTACAAGCAGAGATAAATAATACAGAGAATAGTAATGTGAAAAATGGTTTAAAAACATAAAACTTCATAATAAACTTCCTTTAACTTGAATAACTATTTAGACAAGAAAGAGTGTTGCTAAGTTCATATATACAAATAATAAAAAAGTTTTTATCACAATACAATAATATTATTTTAGAGTATAAAAAAGGAACGCCGATTAACTCAGCGTTCCGATATATGTTACTTTCAGACTTTATACTTTTCTAAATTTTAACTATCTGTTAATAGCAGTAGTTATGGACGAGATGGATAGTAAAAATTAGGGTTTGTTAACTCTATAGTTACTGAACCATCTTCAGGAAATGTTGTGTAAATATTATTTGATGTTATCATTGTGTTATCGAATCCTGTTACTTCTAACAGATTTGAGAATGATGCTTCACCTAACAATAATTCATTAAGCTCACTGTTAGTATATAAGCTTAAGCTTGTTAAATTACCTGTTAAAGCAGACACATCAAGTTTAGTTAATTTATCACCCATATTACTTACAGATATTCTACTTGCTTTAGTTAATGTAGATACATTAAGAGTATCTTTAGTTATTCCTACCTCATTTATAGAAAATCCTAAAAGTTTTGTTTGCTTAGTTAGATTAACTGTAGTTAAGGCAGGAAGATCCTCTAAACCAAGATCTATAAGATTAGGTAGTTTAGTTAGATCAAAAGTTGCTAATGATTGGAAGTGTGCTATATCAAGCCATACCAGTTTAGGTAATCCTGCTAGATCAAGGCTTGCAGTGTCATAACTACTAATATGTAATGAAACTAAGTTAGGTAAGTTAATAATATCTCCAAGGATGATATTGCTACTTCCAGATATCATCATGGTTTGAAGATTGTTTTTAACTTTATCAAAACCTGTGATCGGAGTATCTGTATTTATGTTCAATGATACTAGTTTTGCTTGTGTTGATATATCAAGAGTTGTTAACGTGTCCATTCGCTGTAAAAATATAGACTCAAGATTGACTAGTTTTGATATATCAACTGATACAAGATTAGATAAATCATCTAAAAATATACCCTTCAGATTAACTAGTGGTGCTAGATCTAGTGAAGTAATAGGCATCCCACTGAGACCAAGTCTAGTAAGTTTAGCAAGTCCTGCGAAATTGATATTAACTATCTTAGCACCTGATATATCAAGAGTTGTAAGGTTAGTAAGTGATGTTAGATCAACTTTAGTTACTTTACTCATAGATAAACTAAGTGATGTAAGTTGAGTTAGTTTAGATAGATCTATTGTAGTTGGAGAATACATAGATAAACTAAGTGATGTAAGATTAGTCAAGTTAGATAGATCAATTGTATTTTCAGTATAACCATACAAAGTTAGATCAGTAAGCTTTGTTAATGTAAGCACTTTATCAAGAGCTATCCCACTAGCACCATTTATATTCCATAGGCTTAAAGTAGTGACAGTATCTTTAAAAGATTCAAAACCAGTAATGTTCTGAACATATGTTGCGATTAATGTTTTTAACTTTGTTAGTCCTGTTAAATTAAGAGATGATATATAAGTACTATTACTATAATCAGCTACTTTAAAATATTCGAGGTTAGTAAGTGAAGATAAATCTACTGGACCCTCGTAACCATTTATCGTTAGGTTAGTTAGTTTAGTTAGTTTAGTTATTGTATTAAGAGTCACTTCACTTTTTGCAGATATTGTTAAACTTTTTAAAGTTCTTTGAAAGCTCTCAAAACCTTTAATTTTTGGAACGTTTGTTGCAATCAATGTTTCTAATTGAGTGTATTTTGTTAGATCTAATGACGGTAATCTTGTACCAGATACATCAAGATATTTAACGTTATAATCAGCAGCTTTGCTTGAAGATTTTATAGATGCAGAAGCTGGTGTATCATTGATAGATTTTGTAGTTGGTGCTTCTAATGTCGCAATTCTTGTGTTAGATATATCTAATTTTTCAAGAGCTGGAAATTTAGCTAAATCTAATGAACTAATCATATTATTATTAGCTAATGATAACTCAGTTAATATAGGGAATTCTGGAAGTGAGTTTAATTGTGCTTGAGTTAATCCAGAGTCAGAGTATTTTCTGTCCTCTACATTGTATGAGAAATCAAGTTTTGTAAGTGCGTTAGCGTTGTTAATTACATCTTGTAAGTCATTTGCACCTAAGCCACTATCACAAACTAGTGCTGTGCCAACAACTGAACAACTTGTGCCTGTTGGTGGAGTGATATTTGCCTCGCCAGTTTTTTTAGTTTCATCAGCACATGCTGAAAAAAGTAATGCAGAAATAAGAACAGTACATAAAGATTTTAATGCGTGAAATTTCATATTATAATTCTCCTTGAAGTTGTACGTAGTATAAAATAATGCAAATACTAGATATCTACTGAAATAATAACATATAATTCTTTAAAAGTATATACGTATTAGTTAATATATATATAAATTATTATATAGATAATATAGCATCAGTTTATTGTCCATTTAAGTATCAAAAAGCTTTTAATCGTATAGAAATAATTACTATATTTACCAGTAAATTATATAACTCTCTGTCTGCAACAATATTATTTATAAGCACAAAAAAACGCCGATTAACTCAGCGTTCTATATATATAATATTTTTGTTGTTATACATTTTTTTTTATCAATCATTAATAATAGTTATTAGTAATAATCACGCAAAGGATATAGTTCTCATATCGGTTGCTAGAAGTTTACAATTGTCGTCAATCATGTTTCTAATGTGTATCAATTAAAGTTCTAATATCATCAACTGCTTCTTCAGCACGTTTATAAAATACGTGATCGAAGATTTTAGCATCAATATGTTGAGACTCTTCAAGGTTACATAATATTTTTGTAGCAGATAACTGTGATGCAATAGAAGCGATAGGTATAACATTTCCGTTCGTACCAACAACTACTAATATATCATCCTTCGTAAGCTTTGAAAACGACTCATACATAGATTGATACATAGGTGCCATCTCGCCGAAAAAAACAATAGACGGTTTAAATATCTTTGATCCACATTTTTTACATGTATAATTTTTACTATCAAACTCTATTCTCATTTCAAATTCATCATTACACTCTACGCAGTGAATAAAATTTATATGCCCATGTAGATGAGTAACATTTTGTACCAACGCTTTCTCTAATAGATTATCGATATTCTGTGTAACAACTTCAACATTGTCAGCACCATATTTATCTTGTATCTCTGCTATAAATAGATGCATCTTATTAGGTTCTGCACCTTCATACTCAGTTCTTCTTAAATTATAGAACTCGTGTACGAGATGATAATTATCTCTCCAGTTATTATAATTACAAACAACAGAAGGATCGTACTTATCCCATAAACCGTTACTATCACGAAATGTTGCAAGACCACTATCTGCAGATAATCCTGCACCTGAAAAAAATAATATTCTAGGCATATCTATCACCTCAAGTTCGTTACTACAATTATTTATATAATGAAACAGCATTTATTAAATAGTACAGTAAATAATTTACTGTTAAACGATTTACTGTATCTATATGCTATCTTTAAATATATGTTAAAATTAATAAATAAGCCACTAAATTATTCAATAAAAATTCTTTTCACGCTTACACATTTATAATTTATGATTTACCAGTGTACGCTTTACCACGATTTGTATGACGCTCTTGTGCTGATAAAATTTTCTTTCTTATACGAATTGATACAGGTGTTGCTTCAACAATTTCATCATCAGAAATAAAATGTAATGCACGCTCTAAAGTCATCGGAGTAATAGGACGTAAAGTTAATGATTCATCTTTACCAGATGCACGCATGTTTGTTAATTTTTTCTCTTTACATGGATTAACATTTAAATCGCTATCTTTATTATATTCACCGATTACCATTCCTTCATATACTGGTGCTTGAGGTAATACAAGTAATATTCCTCTTGGTTCTAGATGAAATAAACCGTAAGTGATCGCTGTTCCTGCTCTATCTGATACTAACGATCCTGTATGGCGTACTGGGAAATCTCCTCTATGTTCTTCATACCCTGCAAAGAGTGAGTTCATTATACCAGTACCTTTTGTGTCTGATAAAAACTCATCACGGTATCCGATCAACCCTCTTGATGGTATAGAGAACTCTGCTCTAACACGTCCAGTACCTTTATTTATAAAGTTAACTATTCTCCCTTTACGCGTAGATAATTTTTCAGTTACAACACCTAAGAAACTTTCTTCACAATCTATAAATACAGACTCAACTGGTTCATGAATTTTACCGTTCTCTTTTCTGAAAATAACTTCAGGTCTACCTATTGATAGTTCAAACCCTTCTCTTCTCATATTCTCTATAAGTATAGCTAACTGTAACTCGCCTCTACCTTTAACGATGAATGATTCTTTCTCATCACTTTCTTCAACTTGTATAGCAACATTTCTTAACTGCTCTCTTTCAAGACGCTCTCTTATTTTTCCTGATTGAAGGATTTTACCTTCTCTACCTGCAAGTGGAGATGTGTTAATTGAAAATCTTATAGCAACAGTTGGTTCATCAACTCTTAGTCTTGGTAAAGCTGTAAGGTTATCTTTAGTACATATAGTATCACCGATTGTGATATCAGTTATACCAGCTAAAAGGATAATATCTCCGGGTAATGGATTATTAGAATCTTCTAACTCTAAACCGTTATATACTTGTAGCTTACTAACTTTTGCATGTTTCTCTTCATTTTTATCGTTGATATATATGATCGGATCGTTAGCACTAATTTCACCAGATCTGATCTGTCCGATTGCAAGTCTACCTGTGTAATCAGAGTATCCTATATCCGATACCATCATTTTGAACGGTTCATTATTTTCATAAGATGGTGCAGGGATTTCTTTTAATATCATATCGAATAATGGTTTTAAGCTATCACCTAGATTATCTTTATCTTCAGATGCGATACCATCTTTACCTATTGCGTAAAGGATAGGAAATTCAAGTTGAGCTTCATCAGCGTCAAGATCGATAAATAGATCAAGAACTTCATCAACAACTTCTTCGATACGAGAATCTTTTCTATCGACTTTATTTATAACAACGAAAACTTTCAATTTTCCTTGCAACGCTTTTTGAAGTACAAATCGTGTTTGTGGCAGAGGCCCTTCTGATGAGTCAACAAGTAGTATTGCACCATCAACCATAGATAAAGCTCTTTCTACTTCTCCACCGAAATCGGCGTGTCCTGGAGTATCTATAATATTTATTTTCACATCGTTATACATAACTGAACAGTTTTTTGCAGCTATTGTAATACCACGTTCTTTCTCTATATCCATACTATCCATAACACGTTCTTCAGTTGCTTGGTTCTCTCTATAAACTCCCGACTGTTTAAACATAGAATCAACAAGTGTTGTTTTTCCATGATCGACATGGGCGATAATTGCAACGTTTCTTAACTTCTCATTTCTTAAAATTTCTTTCATAATAATCCTTACTCTTTAAATTAATTAATTTATTTATTATTTATAATATAATATATATTTATAGTTATTAAAATATGGCTCATAGATATACTCATCTACATAATATAGATGAGTAGCGGTTGTTGATCGATCAAAATATCTATACGTTATCTATATAGTTTCTCTATATAGAGGTTAGCCAATTACAATATTGCGACTACTCTTGATATCCAAGTCTTTGCGATATCTCTTTAGCGTATCGTTTTGCTATAGGTATAATTTCATTAAAAATTCTATCCTCCGATAATCTAAATATAGGTGATGCAACAGATAAAGCTGCAACAGGTCGTCCTTTATAATCTTTAATAGGAACAGCGAAACAAGCTACATCTTTTTCAAATTCTTGATTATCAATAGCGTATCCGTTTACAATTACATCATCTAGAACTTTTTTTAACTCTGCTAATGAGAGGATACTGTTCTCTGTATATTTTTGAAACTTAGACTCATCAGTATAAATACTATTTAGTTCATCATTAGACATATATGCTAACTGAACTTTACCAACAGATGTGCAGTGAGCAGGTATATCTTTTCCGAGCCTTGATGCAATTCTTACTGAGTTATCTGACTCAACAATATCTAGATAAACAACAGAATCTTTACGCAGTATACCGATGTATACTGTTTCGTTTAGCTCTGATTTTAATCTTTCCATAAATGGTTTTGCAAGTTTTAGATATCCTAATTTAGAGATAAATTTTTGACCTAGATTAAATATTTTTATCCCTAAACGGTAATTTTCTGTTGCTGTATTTTGTTCGATATATCCTTCTGTTGATAATGTTGCTAAAATTCTAAAAACATTATTTTTATGTAAACCCAATATTTTTGCAAGTTCTGTTACTCCAAACTCTTGTTTATTTGAAGACATCTTAAATACTTCAAATAATTCTAATGCGTGTTTTACTGCATGCACTGGTTTGATATCAGAAGTGTATTTCATAATAATAGTATCCCCTTGAAATTAAGATTTTTTTAATATATATCTATCGATTAAGATTTTAATAAATGCTGCCATAGGTAACGCTAATAACATTCCAGGAATGGCGAATAATGAACCACCGATCAGAAGTGCTATAATTACTACAATTGGTGATAAACCTAAACTATCGCCAACAATTTTTGGAGTGATAACGAAACTTTCCATCATCTGTACGATTGTAAATCCTATTAACACGTATAACGGATGAGCAAAATCTTGGAACTGTATAATTGTTATAAATAACGATACGAATAATCCTATACCAAATCCAACGTACGGAATGATAACTCCCATCCCTGTTATAACTCCTAATAATATTCCGTGATCGACACCAACTATTTTTAATACAGCTGAGTATAGTACAGATAAGATTAATCCAACGATTATCATACCTTTAAAATATTTACCTATTAACTTTTCAAACTCTGAAACTAAATCGGCAACTTTTTTCATATCTAAACTCTCTAATATATTAAGACCGTATACCTTAAGTTGCGGTAGATCTTTCAATAAGAAGAATACCATTACAGGTATGATAAAAATATTGATTATACCAGACACAGCACCCTTTAAAGAGGTGAGTGCTGTTGTTAATGTGTTTAGTGCGTAGCTTGATATAGAATCGATTTTCTCTATTATAAATGTTTTAATATGGTCAAATGATATCTCTATTTTAAGATATATTAACAACTCTTCTATCTTAGCGAATAAAATATTTATATAGTTCGGGAGTTGTTTAACAAATGCGATTAAATCAGTTATGATAAACGGTAGAATTAATGCTAAGAAAACTAAAATAAGTGCAAGCATTATTACGACTAATATTACAACAGCTAGTACCCGTGGGATACGAATTTTAATCATAAGTTCAACGAGCGGATTAAGTATATATGCGATAAATAATGATAGGAGTAAAATGAGTAATATATTTATTGAGTAATACACAACACTAATTGTTATAATAAATAATGTAAAAAGGAGTATGTTTTTCAATGTTATATTGATTTCTGATAGTTTCATACTTTAAAGTTATTTTCTCCGTAAGATTTTTTTAAACAATGGAAAATTCTGCTACTTTGCAGGTTAATAGAATATAATTTTTGCTACCAATATATTCTAAGATAGTTTATCGTAGATAAAATAAAAAATATATCTTTTTATTTAACTACCTTATATCAGTTACAACATTTTATGTGTTAGATAATTTATCCATTAACGCTAACATATCATCAGGAAGTTTAGAGTTAACATAAACTTCTTTATTAGTATACGGATCAACGAACTCTAACGTAGATGCGTGAAGTGCTTGACGATCCATACCGTGTAACTCTCTACCGCCGTATAGAACATCACCTACAAGAGGGTGTCTAAGAAATTTTGCATGCACTCTGATCTGATGAGTTCTACCTGTTAAGATTTCAACTTCAACCAGTGTTGACTCACGATATCTCTCTTTAACCTTAAAAATTGATATTGAGTTTTTACCTTTCTCATTTACAGCCATTCTTTTACGATTAGCTTTATCTCGTGCGATCGCTTTATCGACAGTTACATTATCTTCTTTAAGTTTACCGTGCATAATAGCTTGATATATTTTCTTAACTTTTCTATTAGCAAACATTTCAGAGAATTTAAGTTTAGCGTCGTAGTTTTTTGTTATAATCATAATACCAGATGTATCTTTATCTAATCTATGAACGATCCCAGGACGACAATCTTCGTTATCGTGTTCTATATTAAATTTATAAAGCAGAGCGTTAACTAATGTATGATCGAAATTACCGGGTGCTGGATGAACAGTTAGGTAAGGAGGTTTACAAATTATTGCATAGTTATCGTTATCAGCAAGAATTTCAAAAGGGATATCTTTAGGTTCAAGGTTCGGCATTTTCTCTTCTTGTAGATCGACGGTAACAACTTTACCGATCTCCATCTTTGCCGATTTTTTAATAACTTTACCTTCAGAATATACAAAACCTAAATCTATATGTTCTGTTATTAAAGAGCGTGTTACCCCTGATAGTCGTGCTAATAATGTATCTATTCTTTCAGTATCTGTATCTACTATATAATCTGTTTTCATATCTCTTTTTATTTAATCCTATTTCTCATCTAAATTATTTCTGTACATTTTCATATCTAACATTATCTGATTTTATTAATATCACTTTTAATATTGATATTAATATTTATTTAACACTATTATCCGTCGTAATTATTTCTATTAGTTTTTGCTCTAATCGATAACCTTATAGGTATACCGTAGAACCCAAACTTATCTCTTAACACGTTTACAATAAATCGTTGATACGAAAAGTGTACTGCACGAGGAAAGTTTACAAACACAACAAAATATGGAGGACGTGAAGCAACTTGTGTCATATAGAAAAATTTCAATCGTTTAGTTCCAATAGCAGGAGCTTGATGTCGTGCAACAGCTTCCTCTAAGGCTTCGTTAACTTTACTTGTTTGAATACGTTTGCTATATAGTGCATAAAGAGAGTTCGCATGTTCAAATATTTGATAGATATTTTTCTTAGTTATAGAAGATGTGAAAATCACATGAGGTTTATTTAAGAACTGTAATTTTGCATCTATCTCGTTCATAATAGTTTTTGTAGCTTGTTTTGGATCATCAACTAGATCCCATTTAGTTACAACGATAATCACAGGTCTACCTCTTTCCCAAGCCTCACCTATAACTTTTACATCTCTCTCGTTAATACCATCAATAGCATCGATAACAGCTATTGCGATATCTGATTTATCTATAGCATCGATCGATCTATAATATCCGAAACGCTCTATTAGATCTTTAAACATCACAGATTTTTTTCTGATACCAGCTGTATCTGTTAAAATATATTTTTTCTTTTTATAGTTAAAAACAATATCAACCGAGTCTCTTGTTGTCCCTGGGATATTAGTTACAATAACTCTCTCTTCATCAAGCAGTGCATTTATTAGAGATGATTTACCAACATTCGGTCTACCTATTACAGTTATTTTTATCTCAGAATCATCTCTCTCATCTTCATCTTCATCATCCTTTTCATCTTCGATAAAAGATATAACATGATCGAGAAGATCATCAACACCTTTACCGTGTGCAGCAGAGATAGGTATAAGTTCAAGATTTCTACCTAGTGCATAAAACTCTCCAAGTAGATCTTCTCTTTGATGTGAGTCCACTTTATTAACAGCTACGCAGAATTTTTTACCTTCTTTTCTAAGTATCTCAACAACCATCTGATCTAGTGCGTGTAGCCCTTCGGCAACATCTGTTACAAGAATGAAAAAATCTGCTTGTTGTACAGCAAGTTTAAATTGATCTATCATCTCTTTCTTGATTAGATCATCTTTAAGATCGTATCCTGCTGTATCGATAATTTTAAATTTCTTATCTAGCCAATCGGTATATACCTCAATTCTATCACGCGTAACGCCAGGTCTATCGTGAACGATCGATACCCTTTTACCTGCTATTCTGTTAAAAAGTGTAGATTTACCAACATTTGGTCTACCTATTATTCCTATTGCAAACAAATTTATTTCCTACTATGTTTTTATTTTTTTATCGACAAAACTTTTTCAATACGTTTCTTAATACATCTAACAGGTATCAAAGTTGAAAGAGAGTCAAGCTCTGGACCTTCAGTTGATTTTGATATACCAACACGAACAGCCATATATAACGGCTTACCTTTTACACTTATAGTTGTTTGAATTTCTTTCATGATCGCTTTATACCTATCAACTGTAAGATACTCATCATCACCTATAAGTTTTAGAAAATTTTCTAAAACAGGTTTTGTTGAGTCTAACTCTAATATCTCTGTAGCTTGAGGTGTTAAATCATCTGGCTGTATAAAGTAAACAGATATTTGTTTTGTAACATCTTTTATTGTAACTAAGCTATCTCTAACTGAAAGCAAACACTCTTTTAATCTATCTGTATTTTCATCTATAAATTGATCGGTTAGAAGTTCGATAGATTTCATATATGGTAGACACTCTTTAAATAATCTATCAGTATCGAGCAATCTTATATGTTGTCCGTTCATCCAATTTAATTTATCAAAATCGAACACCGCTGCCGATTTAGATACTCTCTTTATAGAAAATCTTTCGATTAGTTCATCTATAGTGAACACCTCTTTACCATCATCTGACGACCATGATAGAAGTGCAAGATAGTTAATTAACGCTTCAGGAAGGTATCCGTTATCTCTAAACTGTTCAACAGAAGTTGTTCCGTGTCGTTTAGATAATTTAGCGTGATCGCTACCAACTATCATCGGTATGTGAGCAAATATCGGAGTTTCAAATCCTAATGCTTCAAATATTAATGCTTGCTTAGGAGTGTTAGATAGATGATCGTCTCCTCTAATAACGTGAGATATTTTCATCAGTGCATCGTCTATCACAACGACATAATTATATATAGGCATGTTATCAGGACGCACAATAATAAAATCACCGAACGAGTTAGTAGGAAAATATATATCACCATGAATTATATCTTTAACGATAATATTTTCTTTAAAAGCTCTAAAACGAATTGCAGGTTTTTCACCGTTTGCTATACGTTTTTTAGCATCATCTAAAGATATGTTTGCACATTTTAAATTATATAATGGTGGACGACTCTCTTTTGCAGCTTTCTCACGTTCAGCGTCAAGTTCTTCTTTGCTACAGAAACAGTAGTATGCAAATCCATCTTCTAATAATTTATCTGCATATTTTTTATATATATCTAATCTATCAGATTGACGGTACGGAGAGTAATCACCTTCAAATAATGGAGACTCATCAAACTCTAATCCTACCCAGTCGAGATCTTTATAGATCAGTTCTTCACTTTCATTAGTTGATCGCACAACATCGGTATCTTCTATTCTTAAAACAGTCTTACCGTTCTGATTTTTTGCAAACAGATAATTAAATAGAGCTGTACGCAGGTTTCCAACATGGATATGTCCAGTTGGGCTTGGTGCAAATCTAACTCTAATTGACATAATAGATACTCCGTATTTTATTGCATATTTAGGGTAATATTTTTTAATTACACTTGAACTGGTGATTATACTACGAGATCACATTATTGTCTATAATTATTGAACAGCTGTTATAATTTACATGTAGGATTGTACGATATTGTGAATGTTTATGAGTAAGCAAGAAGATAGTTATATAGATGAATAAATCAATTTAATCTTTAAATACGATTAGTTTAATAGATTTTTTACTATTATAGATTATACGATGTTTTAGATTTTATAAGGTTTATTACTTTGAGATAAACAGTTTAATTTTTTTTAATTTTATAACCAACTCCTGAGACAGTTTTTATTATCGATGGATTTTTAGGATTTTGTTCGATCTTCTGTCTCAAGTTTTGTATATGCACATCTAGACTTCTGCTCCATCTATAGAGAGTGTTTTTGCCCCATAGATCTTCAATTATTTTATCTCTACTTAAAGTTTGTCCAGCGTGTTTACTAAAATATATAAGTAGCTCAAACTCCTTCGGAGTAAGGTTTAGGTTCTCATTATTTATAGTTGCGTATCTATTTTTGAAATTAATTATTATACCGTTAAAATTTACACTCTCATCAGTATTATTATCTAATAGTTCGTGGTTACTTTCAAACCTTCTAAGTACAGCTTTAATTCTTGCCATAAGCTCCATATTTTCAAACGGTTTTGTAATGTAATCATCAGCGCCGTATTCAAGACAGATAACTTTATCCGATACAGAGTCGTTAGCTGAAAGCATAATAACAGGAGTATCAGTTTTTTGACGTATAATTTTACAAACTTGTTGTCCTGAAATATCAGGAAGTCCGACATCTAATATAACTAGATCTATATCGTTATTACTCTCTGCCATTTTTATCCCGTCCATACCGTTAGTAGATGAAACAACAGCGTACCCTTCAAGATCTAGGAACATTTTTAAGAGTTCGATTATCTCTATATCATCATCAATTACAAGGATAACTTTTTTATCAGATTGAAAATCTTTCGACACATGTAACTCCTAGCGTTCTCTTTTTATCTTCAATAAACTCTTTGACTTTATCCATATCTAAGTGGTTCATTCCAGATCTTGTAACCATATCTTTATCGAAGTTAGATATAACAGCGATATGGTAGATAGACGATAGATATTTTATAATTGATGCGTTGAGCAGGTTATAATCAAACTCTTCAAGTAATTTCTCTTTCTGTTCTATAACTGTATTGATATTAAGGTATGTTATAAACTTCTCTGATCCGAACTCATCAAGATCTTTAGCATCGATTAGAACTCTACAACCTTTCTCTATCTTACTTAAAATAGTGTATAAATATTGAGCACACTCTTCGAGAGATTTATTATTTTTCTCTAATTTTATTAACGCAGATTTATGACACTCTGTACTATTTGTTTTGCTATTTGTGAAAGATAATTTATCAAGTTTATCTATCAACTCTATTTGCGACAGAAAAATATCACCTGCAAAAATATCAGTAATTTTATTATCAGTATTTTTGATATAGTTGATAGAGTAATACTCAATTTCACTTCTAGCGATTAATGTTCCAGCTATCGCATCGGCTATCATAATATTCTCTTTACTTCCAGCGTAATAGGTTTTTTTGAGCAGTTTTTTGCTATCGTTTATATCATCATCAAGTATTAATGATGCAGTTTTAATGAACGATTTTTTAGGAGCTATCCCTTGAAAGATTAACGATCTGCTACCTTTATATCCGTAGATTAAATCAGGATAGATTTCAGATACGGTAATAGCTAGCTCTGATTTAAGAAATAATTTATGAATGAGTATTGGTTGTTTATTTGATGTTGTTCCGAAGAAATCAAAATCTGTTGTATCGTTTGGATCGTATTCAACTAGATTTTTTTCATACTTACTGTAACAGTCAGCAAGTATTTTTTTGTAACTATCTTTAATAATTTTTTCTGTTGCATACGATGCTAGAATAATATTTAAATTATCAATTGAGTCTATCTTACTCTCTACAACATTTAAGATTGTAGTGATTAATTTACAATCTGTTTTTGGATCAAGAATAAGGAGTATTTTTTTATTTCTATTATTTTCGAGCAGTTCAATAAACGTTGAAGATTTCACTACGTTGTTATTTATGCACTCTATGAAATCATCAAAATTTATAGGCTGTACAGTACTACTATATCTAAACTTTTTATCCACCGATCCTAGACATTGTTCTATTATATCCATTTTTAACCTCTGTAGAGTTTTTATCGTATTCCTTCGATTTAATAGCTAACGCCTCTTTAATACATTCAATCAACATATCAGTATCTCTATTTTTTATAGCGTCGTTAATATCTACCTCTCTATCATCAAGGAGACAAGAACGTATATATCCATCGTACGTTAATCTTACTTTATCACAATCATCACAGAAATGTTTTGTAATAGGAGTAATAACACCGATCGTAGCACCGTTTGATAATTTATAGTTCACAGCAGGCCCAGTGTTTTTATCTTTGCCAAGTTTTTCAGGATTAAGATGTGCTAACTGTTTCAGTATCATCTCACTTGTAACGATATTTTCTTTGTTCCATAGATCGTGGTTACCGACAGGCATGAACTCTATAAATCTCATGATGATATTCTCTTCAGCTGCAAAATTTACAAAATCAATCAGTTCATCATCGTTAAATCCTTTAATCATTACAGCGTTAATTTTCACTTGTTTAAAATCAGTTCTTATGGCAGTTCTTATCCCAGCCATAGTTTGATCGAACATATTTGCACCAGCTATATAATTAAATCTTTCAGCGTTTAGAGTATCAAGCGATATATTTAATCTATCCACCCCAGCTTTTAGGAGATCGTTAGAGTATTTAGTAAGTAGAGATCCATTTGTCGTTATCATTACCTCTTCAATACCGTCGATTGCAGATAGTTTCGATAAGAACGGAACGATATCTTTTCTAACAAGAGGCTCGCCACCTGTAACTCTTAACCTATTAACTCCAAGTTTAGCAAAAAGCTCTGATACAAATAAGATGTCGTCGTAGCTAAGAACTTTCTCTCCAGCTATACTCATACTACTTTCAGTGTGTGGTTTACAGTATATACATTTGAAGTTACAAGCAGGTGTAACTGATATACGCAGATATTTTAATCGTCTTCCGTATTGATCGGGCTGTATAGTATTGTTGTTATTTTCATTACTATTACTATTACTACTACTATTATTATTAGTATTACTATTATTGTTACTGTTGTTATCGCTACTACTGTTGTTCATATTGCATCACTCAATGTAAAGTTATTTTCTTATAAGCAGAAGGTTATCAAGTTATAAGTTTTTTTATTTATAACTACTCGTAAATATTAAGAGCAGTTTCTTCTTTATTTTTTCTATTAACAAATTTAGCTATATATATACTTATCTCGTAAAGCACAAGGAGAGGTATCGCCATAGTTATCTGAGATATTATATCAGGTGGTGTAAGAATTGCAGCAAGTATAAATATCGCAACGATCGCATATCGTCTATATTTGATAAGTTTTTTATCGGTAACTATCCCCATTAGTGCTAAAAAGAACATAATTACAGGCATCTCAAAAACAAGTCCGAAAGCTAGAGTTAATTTAATTACAAAACTTAAATACCAATCAACAGATAAACTAGCTATCATATTCCATTCAGGTGAGGCGTATTTAAGAAAGAATTGAAATCCTAATGGGAAAACAATAAAATATGCAAATGATGCTCCTACAAAAAATAAAATAGATGCTGATACAACAAATGTAATAAAATATTTCTTCTCATTAACATATAGTCCAGGTGCGATAAATTTCCATAGTTGAAAAAGTATAAATGGCATAGATACAAAAAATGCGACAAGTGCAGATAATTTCAATTCAGTTATAAAACCTTCAGTAAGTTTAATAAATGCTATAGTCGATCCTTCAGGCATAATTTCAACAAGTGGAGCTATAGCAAAATTCATCAATACTTTTCCTTGCGAGTATGCACCTATGAAAACTATTATTAGAACTATAATTACATATACTAATCTTTTTCTAAGTTCTACAAGGTGGTGCATAAGTGGATATCTTGATGTAACTTCTGGTTTGCTTAAATTATCACTACTGTTATTCACTATTAGCTACCTTGATCAGAGTTATCATTTACGTTAGAGGTTTTCTTAAGTTTCGTATCAGGAAGTTTTGCCTTCCACTCATTTTTATATTTTTCAACAGCGACAACTTCTTTAGATGGACTGTTACTATTATTAACATCGGTTTTTCTATCAGTAGGGTTTAAAGTGTCGTCCATATTAACACTCTCTTTGAAGTCAGAGAACGATCTTCTAAACTCACCGTATCCTTTACCTAATGATTTTGCAACATCAGGCAACCTTTTAGGACCTATAACTAACAATGCAACAACTGCGATCAAAATAAGTTCAGACATTCCTAAACCAAACATAATATATACTCCTTAGTTATATCTATATATTGCAACAATATTAGATAAAAATCAAGATCAATAGAGAAAATTATATATTTTATAGAAAAAAGTTTAAAAATAGTGTACAATGCACGATTACAAAATCATATTATCTATGATTAGTATATTACAGTTTAAAAGGTTGATAATAATGAGAAGCGATATAATAAAAAAAGGTTGCGAACGTGCACCAAATAGAGCATTAATATATGGTACAGGAGTAACTAAAGAGCAGATGAATGCTCCGTTTATTGGTATATGTTCATCATTTACCGATCTAATCCCAGGACATTCTGGTATGCGTGTACTTGAAAGATTTATTGAGAAAGGTGTTCACACAGGTGGTGGACAAGCGTTTATCTTTTCAGTTCCGGGTATATGTGATGGTATAGCGATGGGACATTCAGGAATGCATTACAGTCTTCCAAGTAGAGATGCTATCGCAGATATTATCGAGTGTGTTGTAAACGCTCATCAGTTAGATGGTGTTGTGTTTCTCACTAATTGTGATAAGATTACACCGGGAATGTTGATGGCATCAGCTAGATTAAATGTTCCATCAATTTTTGTAACGGCAGGACCTATGCCATCTGGTAACTATAAAATGATTAGAAGAGATTTTATAACAGACTCATTTGAAGCTGTGGCAAAATTTTCTAAAGGCGAGATAGACGCTGAAGAGTTAGATAATCTTGAAAGGACAGCTTGTCCGGGTGAAGGTGCATGTCAGGGATTATTCACGGCAAACACAATGGCTTGCTTAACAGAGAGTATGGGAATGGGACTTCCGGGAATGGCTACTGCACTTGCAGGGCTTGCTGATAAACGTCGTATAGCGTTTGATTCTGGAGTTGAGATAAATAGATTAGTAAGAGAAGATATTAAACCTCTTGATATAATGACTCAGGAAGCGTTTGAAAATGCAGTTATAGTTGATTTAGCGTTAGGTGGATCAACTAACACAACATTACATATTCCAGCTATCGCGTATGAAGCAGGGGTTAAAGTTAATTTAGATACATTTGATAGGTTGGCAAAAACTACTCCACATATTACGTCTATGCGTCCAGGTGGAGAGTTTTTCATGGAAGATCTAGATCATGCAGGTGGAATTCCGGGTGTATTAAAATCACTTAAATCTATCCTTCATAATAGTATGACTGTATCTGGTTTAACTATTAATGAGATATGTGATAAAGCTCAAATATACGATAGTAATATAATTAGATCGCTAGATAAGCCGTATCATAAAGAGGGTGGCATTGCGGTTCTAAAAGGTAATATAGCACCTGATGGTTCAGTTGTAAAACAATCGGCTGTTGCAGAGCATATGATGAAGTTCAAAGGAACTGCTAAATGTTACGATAGTGAAGAGCTAGCTATGGTTGCTATTATGGGTGGAGTTATTAAGAACGGAGATGTTGTAGTTATCCGTTACGAAGGTCCTAAAGGTGGTCCTGGAATGCGTGAGATGTTAGCACCTACCGCTGCTATTATGGGTCTTGGTTTGACAGAAGTTGTACTTATTACTGATGGAAGATTTTCAGGTGGTACACGAGGTCCTTGTATAGGACATATATCTCCTGAGGCTATGGAAGGTGGAATGATCGGTTTAGTTAATGATGGTGATGAAATCGAGATAGATATCCCTAACAGGAAGATATCGTTGAATGTAGATGATACTACTTTATCTAAGAGGAGAGAGAGTTGGAAAGCTCCAGAGCCTAAGATCAAGAAAGGGTATCTTTTAAAATATGCGAAATCTGTATCATCAGCGGCAGAAGGCGCGATATTTAGAAATAAGTAAGTTCAATATCTATATTATTTAATTAATGTAGTTGATTTTATTGGAATGTTTATGTATATAGATTTAGGTAGTTTTATAATTAACATGGGATGACTATTATGCAAAGTGGCAGTGAAATATTAATAGAGTGTTTGAAAGCAGAGGGTGTAGATACTATTTTTGGATATCCTGGTGGAGTATTGGTAGGTTTTTACGATACATTATTTGATTCAAATATAATACACGTTCTTCCAAGACATGAACAAGGTGGCGCACACGCAGCTGATGGATATGCAAGGGCAACTGGAAAGGTTGGTGTTTGTTTAGCAACATCAGGGCCTGGTGCTACGAATTTAGTTACAGGAATATCTACGGCGTATACCGATTCTATCCCGATGATAGTTTTAACAGGACAGATATCAACAGAGTTAATCGGTGGAGATGCTTTTCAAGAGGCGGATATAGTAGGTATAACACGTCCGATCGTTAAGCACAGTTATCTAGTTAAAGATGTTAAAGATCTTGCAGAAACACTTAAAGAGGCTTTTCATATTGCTAGAACGGGTAAACCCGGTCCAGTACTTGTGGATATCCCTAAAGATGTTTTACATAATAAATGTAAATATGAGAAAGTTAAAAAAGTAGGACTTGTCGGTTATCAACCTAACGAGAACGGACATCCTATGCAGGTTAAGAAACTTCTTAAAAGTTTAGAGAGTGCAAAGAAACCGTTAATAATCGTCGGTGGTGGACTTATATCTGCAAACGGTAGTGGAGAATTGGCTAAATTTGTTGATAGAATAAAAGTTCCAACAGTTACAACATTTATTGCACAAGGTGGATTATCTTCTAAGAATAGTAACTATATCGGTTGGATGGGAATGCACGGTAATTATGCGTCTAATATAGCTGTATCAGAGGCTGATTATATTATCTCAATAGCTAGTAGATTTTCAGATAGATCAACAGGTAGATTAGATAGTTTTGCATCGAAAGCTACTATAGCACATGTAGATTTTGATCCAGCATCGATCAGTAAAAACGTTAAAGTAGATATTCCTATAGTTGGAGATGCGAAGAATGTTTTAGTTATGGCTAATAAGATGGCAGATGATTTTAAATGGGATAAAAATGAAACAGCTAGAGTAGAGTGGCTAAATCATGTTAAAGAATTAGATAAGAAACAGCCTTTTAGTTACACGTATTCAGATACGATTATCAAGCCTCAGTTTGTAGTAGAGAGTTTATATAAAGCAACAGATGGTAATGCTATTATCACAACAGATGTTGGACAACATCAGATGTGGGCAGCTCAGTTTTATAAGTTTCAATTTGCGAGACAGTTTCTTTCATCAGGTGGACAAGGTACGATGGGTTTCGGTTTACCAGCAGCGATGGGTGCGAAACTGGGTGTTCCAGATAAAGAGGTTATTGCGATCGTTGGAGATGGTGGAGTATTGATGAATATTCAAGAGTTGATGACGTGTGTTCAGTATAGAGTAGGTATAAAAATTGCTATTTTGAATAATAGATTTTTAGGTATGGTTCGTCAGTGGCAGGAGTTATTTTTTGATAAAAAATATTCATACACATGTCTTGAGTCTCAACCAGATTTTGTTAAGTTAGCAGAATCGTTTGGAGCAGTAGGATTAAGGGCAGAGAAACCATCTGAAGTTGCAGATGTAATTAAAGAGTCTTTAAAGGTAAAAAACATCCCAGTGATGATAGATTTTGTTTGTGCAAGGGAAGAGAATGTTTATCCGATGGTACCAGCAGGGGCATCGATTAGCGAGATGATAATAGGATAACATTTATTATTGTTGGGCATGGTTGTTGGACATGGTTTGCGAGTGGGTTTAATATTTACCACAGCGTTTTGCAAAGTGGACATAGTTTGCGAATGGGTGTAGTTTTGCGATAACATATTGTTTATCACAGAACATTTGTTCGCAACTTAATATTAATAGCTTGTACATTTATTTATGGTATAATTTGTAATAGAACATTTTTTGTTATAAGTTATCTTATTAGTGGTATTAGGTTTATTTATGATAATATTTGTCAGTATATCTGATTAAATATTTTATATATTTATTTTACAGTACAACTTTTGTTGCTATAAAATAAAAAAGAATTGATTTTTAGTGGTTAATTTTGTTATATTAAAAACTTTACTTGAGAGAATGATTATGCGTCATATAATGTCTATTTTAGTTGAAAATAAGTTCGGTGTGTTATCGAGAATATCAGGACTCTTCTCTGGTAGAGGGTATAATATAGAAAGTCTAACAGTCAATATGACTGAAAAATCTGATTTATCTATGATAACGATAGTTACAACAGGTGATGATCAGGTTATCGAACAGATAATAAAACAGTTGCGAAGGCTTATCAATGTTATAAAGGTTCGAGATTTAACACTTTATAATCATATAGAGCGTGAGCTGATTTTGATAAAATTATTTGTCAACTCTAAAAACAGAAGCGACGTATATAATATAGTCAATAGTTTTAGAGGTAAGGTTGTTGATTTAACTAGTGACTCTATCGTGATTGAGATAACTGGTGAGGAGTCTAAATTAGAGGCTTTCATCGAAGTTGTTCGTCCGTTTGGAATAATAGAGTTAGTTAGAACAGGTGCATTAGCGATAGGAAGAGGTAGTAAACCTACCGCCGATATGGATAAGAAATAAGTTTAAGTTTGATTAAAAAAAATATAAATTAAACCTTATATAGTTTATAAGGTTATTACGGAGGAAGTAGTTTATGCAGGTTTATTACGATAAAGATACTAATTTAGATTTAATAAAATCTAAGAAAGTTGCAGTAATCGGTTACGGTAGTCAAGGGCATGCGCATGCAAACAATCTTAAAGAGTCTGGTGCTAACGTTGTTGTTGGACTTAAAGATGGATCACCAACAAGAGCTAAAGCGGAGGCTGCTGGCTTAAAAGTTATGAACGTAGCTGATGCAACTAAGTGGGCAGATATAATAATGATCTTAACACCTGATGAGAAGCAAGGTGAGTTATATAAAGAAGATATAGAGCCTAATTTATCAGCTGGTAAATACCTAACATTTGCACATGGTTTTAGTATCCATTTCGGTGAGATCAAAGCTCCTGAGGGTGTATCGGTTATGATGATCGCTCCTAAAGGTCCTGGACATCTTGTTAGAGCTGAATATACAAAAGGATCAGGTGTACCTTGTTTAATTGCTATTTATCAAGATAGTACTGGTGATTCTAAGAGTGTTGCATTATCATACGCATCGGCAGTTGGTGGTGGTAGAGCAGGAATAATTGAAACAACATTTAAAGAAGAGACTGAAACAGATCTATTTGGAGAACAAGCAGTTCTTTGTGGTGGTGCTGCACAGTTGATTAAGTACGGTTATGAAACTTTAGTTGAGGCGGGGTATTCTCCAGAGATGGCGTATTTTGAGTGTTTACATGAGTTAAAACTTATAGTAGATTTAATATATGAGGGTGGGATTAAGAATATGCAGTATTCGATCTCAAACACTGCTGAATACGGTGGTTTAACTAGAGGTTCTGTTGTTGTTCCTCCATCTGCAAAAGATGCTATGAAGAAAGTTTTAACTCAGATACAGAGTGGTGAGTTTGCTAGAGAGTGGCTTAAAGAGTCTCGTGATGGTGGCAAGAACTTTAAAGAGATGGTAGAGAAAAGTAATTCACATCCATTAGAAGCAGTTGGAGAAAAATTACGTTCATTAATGCCATTTATAGGTAAATCAAAAATTGTTGATAAGTCTAAAAATTAAGATAACAGTAGTAAATAAAATTGATCAATTAGGAGAATTTTATGATAGCTAAAGAAGGATTTCCGTTTATATTAGGTGCAGTTATTGCACTGATAGTTTTTATTATTTTACCGACAAAGTTATTAGTAGTTCTTGCGGTATTAACATTACTACTTTTTCTATGGTTTTTTAGAGATCCAGAGAGAAAAATCCCAACATCAGAAAACGTTGCAGTATCTGCTGCAGATGGCAAAGTTGTTGATGTTTCACAAACAGAACTTGATGGCGTTAAGTATCAGAAAGTTTCTGTATTTATGAATGTGTTCTCTGTTCACGTTAATAGAGTTCCATTATCAGGTGTTGTTAAATCTGTAAACCATATTGAAGGCAAGTTTTTAAATGCTGCAAAACCAGAGGCGTCTGTACAAAATGAGAGAACGGTAGTTGTTTTTGATACTGCTCATGGCGATATAGTATGTGTTCAAGTTGCAGGATTGGTTGCAAGACGTACAGTATGTAATGTTCAAGCAGGTGATAGTATCACAACTGGTGATAGATATGGAATGATCAAATTTTCATCAAGAGTAGATCATTACTTTCCACTTGATTTTAACATAACTGTTAGAGAAGATGATGTTGTTAAGGCTGGAGAATCTATACTTGCAACATTCTAAAAAAATATTATATAAGTTGGTAATATATTAATGGTAGGATTTAGTAGAGGTAAGTCAGAAAAGATAGATCTTTTTCTAAAGAATAAAAATGTAATATTGCCAAACTTTATTACTATTCTAGGTGTACTGTGTGGAGTTTACTCTATCATATTATCATCGGCAGGATCATTTATATATGCTGCGTATGCACTCATTTTAGCAGCGATATTTGATTTTCTTGATGGTAGGGTTGCAAGATTAATGAAAGGTACTTCAGATTTTGGAGTACAGTTAGATTCGTTATGCGACATGGTTTCATTCGGTGTAGCTCCAGTACTGCTTGCATATAATTATGCTTTAGAAGATTTAGGAAGAGTTGGTATAATGGGAGTATTCTTATTTGTAGCAACGGGTGCATTGCGACTTGCGAGATTTAATGTTCAATCGTCTCGTGGTGGACACTCTGAATATTTTGTAGGTTTACCTATTCCTATTTCGGCAGCATACATTGCATCGTTTGTTATATTTATTGCAAACCTAAAAAACTTTAATATAGGTTTTTTATATACCCCTCACTTTCAAAGTATAGTTAGTATATCTTTGACTGTATCGGTATATATTCTTGCGTTTTTGATGGTAAGTTCGATACCGTACTATAGCTTTAAAAAGGTACGATATTTTAAAGAACATCCGTTTAATACGCTTGTTATATTGGTTATATTTATATTTGTTGTAGGGTTATATTTTGAGATAATCTTCTTTTTTATTGCGATAGTATATATCTTAGCAGGAATGGTTTTATCGTTGACTAGAAGAAAAAAAAGTAAGTAGGGTAATGTAAACGGTTATATAGAATGTGATCTAATAAACATAAAAGCTCCTATGGGGCTTTTTTTATAGAGATACAATTCTGAGGTTCAATATATGGGTAAAATAGTTTTTTTTGATACAACATTAAGGGACGGTGAACAAGCTCCTGGTTTCTCTATGAAGATAGAGGAGAAGTTGCAACTTGCTAAACAGTTAGAAAAATTAGGTGTTGATGTTATTGAGGCTGGGTTTGCTATCTCATCAGATGGTGATTTTGAGTCTATTAAATTGATCGCTAAGCATATTAAAAAATCATCAGTATGTTCATTAGCTAGGGCTAATAAGTTGGATATTGATAGAGCTTATGAAGCGTTAAAAGATGCAAAAAAACCTAGGATACATATTTTTATTGCAACAAGTGATTTACATTTAAAGTATAAGCTTAGTAAAACACGAGAAGAGGCTTTAGAGATTGCTGTTGAATCGGTTGCGTATGCTAAAACTTTTTTTAACGATATAGAGTTCTCTTGTGAAGATGCAACAAGATCTGATAAAGAGTTTCTTGTTAAGATAATTGAAGCAGTTATTAATGCTGGAGCTAAAACTATAAACCTTCCTGATACGGTTGGTTATACAACTCCTGATGAAATATTTGAGATGGTATCTTATGTGATTAAGAATGTTCCAAATGTTAAGAAAGCAAAAATATCTGTCCATAATCATAACGATTTAGGGTTAGCTGTTGCGAACTCTCTTGCAGCTATTAGAGCTGGTGCAACACAGATTGAGTGTACGATAAACGGTATCGGAGAGAGAGCAGGAAACGCTGCACTTGAAGAAGTTGTTATGATAATGAATGTCCGTTCAGATATATATAGTGATTTTAAACATAATATTAATACGAAAGAGATATATAGAAGTAGTAAACTTTTATCAACAATAACAGGTGTGAACGTTCAGCCTAATAAAGCTATTGTTGGTAAGAATGCGTTTGCACATGAGTCAGGTATCCATCAAGCAGGTATGTTAAAAAATCGTAAGACGTATGAAATTATGACACCAGAGTCGGTTGGTATTGCAGAGAGTACGATGGTGTTAGGTAAGCATTCAGGAAGAAACGCTTTATCTAATAGGTTAGGAACTTTAGGTTATAAACTATCTAAAGATGAACTTGATGAATGTTTTATTAAATTTAAATTACTTGCTGATAAAAAGAAAGAAGTTTTCGATGAAGATTTAGAGGTAATTATTTTAGGTCAGTTAGGTAAGGTTCAGATATTTTACGAGCTTGATTATATAGGATTTAATTCAGGCACAGATACGATACCTACAGTTACTATGAAGTTAAAGAAAGATGATGGCACTATATTAAGTGATTCAAATATCGGTGATGGACCGATTGATGCAGCGTTTAAAACGATTGAAAGAATTGTTGGTATTGATAGCAAATTGAAAAGTTATAAGTTAGCATCTATCACTCCTGGTAAAGATGCACAAGGTGATGTTACAGTATCTGTTGAGTTTAATAAGTGTGGCTATAACACAGGTGGTAAAGGTTTTTCAACTGATATTCTTATAGCATCGGTTGAGGCGTACTTATCGGCATTAAATAGTTTTTTAAGAGGCGTTGAAAGGGTTAAACCTACGAACGGTAGTTTGTAATATATTGTTTGTAATGAATTAAATTTTTGTAATTATATAATTTTTTAGGGGAGATACATTAATGGATAATGATAAACAGAAAGCACTAGATTTAGCTTTAAGTAAGATTGAGAAAGATTTTGGTAAGGGCTCATTGATGAGAATGGGTGATAAACCTATAGAACAGTTACCAGTTATCCCAACAGGTGCTTTATGTTTAGATATAGCGTTAGGTGTTGGTGGAATTCCACGAGGTAGAATAGTTGAGGTTTATGGATCGGAGTCATCAGGTAAAACAACTATTGCACTTCATCTAATAGCAGAAACTCAAAAAGCAGGTGGAGTTGCAGCTTTCATAGATGCAGAGCATGCACTAGATCCTTTATACGCTTCTAACATTGGAGTGGATATTGATAACTTACTAATATCTCAACCAGATAACGGAGAGGCAGCATTAGAGATTACAGAAACACTTGTAAGAAGTGGAGCTGTTGATATTATCGTTGTTGACTCAGTTGCAGCACTTACTCCAAGGGCAGAGATTGAAGGTGATATGGGTGATTCTCATATGGGGCTTCAAGCAAGACTTATGAGTCAAGCGTTAAGAAAATTGACAGGTATAGTTAGTAAATCAAAAACTTGTTTAGTATTTATTAATCAGACAAGAATGAAGATAGGTGTAATGTTTGGTAATCCTGAAACTACAACAGGTGGTAATGCGTTAAAATTTTATGCGTCAGTTCGTATGGAAGTAAGAAAAGGATCGACTGTTAAAGATAAAGATGAAGCTGTTGCAAATCATACAACAGTTAGAGTTGTTAAGAATAAGATTGCACCTCCGTTTAAGACGGCAGAGTTTGATATTGTTTTCGGTAAAGGGATTTCTAATGAGTCGATAATTGTCTCTATGGGAGTTGATGCTGGTATAATTCAAAAATCTGGTTCATGGTTCTCAATGGGCGATATAAAAATCGGACAAGGAGAATCTAATGCTAGAACATTCTTTGAAAATAATCCTGAGTTAGCTAAAAAAGTTGAAAATGAAATTAGAGTACTTTTCAATATACCAGTTGATGAAAAAGAAGAAGCTAAAGCTAAAAAAGATCCAGCGTCTAAAGATCGTAAAGATAGTAAGGATAGCAAAGAGATTAAAGATAGTACAGAAACAAAAGAGTTATAAGAGTATTCAAATATTCTGATTAATGCTAATTAATATAAGGTACTAGCATATAGATGAAAGATGTATTAAAATACTGTTTTAGATTATTAAGTAGACGTGATTACCTCACATCTGAAATAATCGATAAAGTAACCAAGAAGTTTTCGTATAAAGAAAGTTTGGCTGTTGTAGAAAAGTTAAGCGATCTAAATTATCTAGATGATGATAAGGTTATTAGAAATTATGTAAGTTATAAGTTAAGATCGGGGTATGGTAGATACTATATATCGAATAAATTGTTTGAAAGAGGCGTTAAAAATATTAGTTCTGATTTTATCGATACTGTTGCGTATGAAGACGGTATTGATATAGCAGATAAGATAAACTCTTTTAAATTTAAATTTATCGATAAAAATGTTGAAGATAAAGAGAAGTTGTATATACGAACTTTAAACTATCTGAAGAATAGAGGGTATCATATTTCAGATATTGTGAAAATAGTAAAGAGAGAGGATTTTTTAAAATGAAAGTTATTTTTTTGGCTGATTTAGCAGATGTTGCTCATGAGGGAGATATTAAGGAAGTAAAGAAAGGTTACGCTGATAACTTCCTTATCAAGAAAGGTATTGCAGTTGAAGCAACTGTTTCTAATCTTAAAAGATTAGAGAAAAAATTAGCAGAGATTAAAAAGAAAGATGAAGACAGAATTAAATCTGCTGGAGATTTAGCAAATAAATTAAAAGCTGTACATTTAGAGTTTAAACGTAAAGCTGGCGAAACGGGTAAATTATACGGCGCAGTAACTTCTCAAGAGATCGCTGATGCAATCAATGAAAAAGGTATAGCACTTGATAAAAAACTTCTTGATATGAAAGAAGCTATCAAAGACCTTGGTACTCATGAAGTTAAAGTTAAAATCTTCAAAGAAATTAAAAGTATATTTAAAGTTACAATAATTAAAGATGAAGAGTAAAGAAGAAAAATCAGTTAAGAAGTTAAGATCAGCACCTCCACATAGTATTGAATCAGAGCAAGCTGTTTTAGCTTCGATACTAATTGATCAAAAAGCGATTGATGAAGTTATTGGACTTATAGAGATAGATGATTTTTATCATCCAGCTAATGGCTTCATCTTTTCAATTTTTTTAGAGCTGAACAGAACTAATCAACCGCTGGATTTAGTAACCTTGATATCTAAGTTGAAGGATACAGATTCGCTCGAAAAAGCAGGTGGTGCTTCATTCCTTAGAGATCTGATTGAGATCATACCTAACGCTGCAAACGTTGTTGGTTATGCAACAACTGTTAAAGAGAAGGCAACACTTCGAGCGATGATATCTGCTGGATCAGAGATCACAGAGATGGGATATAATACTATTGAACCTATCGATGAGCTTCTTGATAAATCTCAATCAGTAGTATACAATATTTCCAATAAGCGACTTAAAACAGATCTAAGTCATGTTGAGTCTTTGTCGGTAGATAGCTTTAAGTTATTAGAAGAGTTGTATAGTCGACAAGGCGATGATAAAGATATAAGTGGTGTGCCATCAGGCTACGCAGATCTTGATAAATTGACAAATGGATTTCAAAATTCTGATCTTATTATTATTGCAGGAAGACCTGGGATGGGTAAAACATCATTTGGTTTGAATGTGTTATATAATGTCGCACTTGCTGGAAAAACTTCAGCATTCTTTTCGTTAGAGATGCCTAATAGTCAACTTATTAATAGGATAATTTCATCAGAGGGTGAGATTAGTTTATCTAAATTAAGAACGGGTAACTTCAATAATGAAGATTGGAAAAAAATAAGTGAGTGTTACGCTAAGCTTGTAAAGCTTAATATTTATCTTGATGATTCTGGAAGTATAACTGTAAATCAGATTAGATCAAAATGTAGAAAGTTGAAACAGAGAGATAATTTAGATATTATTTTTGTCGATTATTTGCAACTTATGGGACACGATAAATCTATCGTTGTAAGAGAGCAACAGATTTCGGAGATTTCACGATCATTAAAATCTTTAGCAAAAGAATTGAACATTCCAGTTGTAGCGTTTGCACAGGTTAATCGAGCTGTTGAGCATAGAACAGATAATAAACCGATGTTATCAGATTTACGAGAATCAGGTGCGATCGAGCAAGATGCAGATTTAATTATGTTTATCTATAGAGATGTTATATATAACAAAGACACATTATTTCCAAATACTGCCGAGATACATTTAGCAAAACATAGAAATGGAGCAACGGGCGTGGTGTATTTACAGTACGATGCACAATTTACTAAGTTCGGCAAAACGCCTATTGATGTTGATGCTTATAGAGCGCTTAAAGAGAGTAGTAAACCAACGGGTAAATCTAAAAAAGGTAGTGATTGATAATCTGAATTGATTTTTTTGTTGAGTAGTGATATATGTGCGATTACGGTTGTGGTTTACGATTGGAAAGTGTCGATGTTGGCTGTGATTGATAATTATTGATTTGCGATTAATAAGTGTAGTTGTTGATTATGAGTGATTATTATTGATTATAGCTGTAACATTTAATTATTGATTATGATTGAGTTGTGAAGTTTAGTTAGTTCTTCATATCGGCTATTATTTCTGATTAGAAGTTACAATTATTAAGTATTCATTAAATAATAAATTGAGATATGCAATTCAGTTATTCATATGTGTTATAAAAAGTGTGATACATTTTATCTGTAGAAGAACAGTGAAATTATAAATCGATAAATCTGTAAACCAAGAAATCTATAAGATCATAAATATCTAAAAGTAATCTAAATACAACTCTCAAATATTGAAAAATAAGTTGTAAAATATGCTAACTTATCAAGCTATACAACTGTAAATTATTTCATTAGATAGGTAATTAAACCGTAACTTATAAATCTATAAGTTATTCAAACGATAATTTTCGATCGTAAAAAGTCTACAAATTCACGAACTTTATTTCACTACTAAGCTTATCGTAGTAAAATTTAACTTTACTCATCTCTGTAGGTACAACCATAAAAGAATCAACAAACTTTATAGTTACACCTGGATGAATTATACCTTGAATAGTAATAATTGCATTTATATTAATAGATTTTTTCTTATGCTCCTTATACTTCTCTTGAATAGCTGGTAAGCGATTTTTTAAAACTTTTATCGCATCTAATATTTTTTTAACCTTTGGATTATTTATAATATTTGGATCTGTTAAATCTAATTTAGATAAAACTGCTTTCATTTCATTCATAGATTTATTTAACTTATCGATCTCTGTAATTAATATTTCTGCTTCTTTTTTATGAGTAGGAGATACTCCAGCATGAAGTAACATATCATTGCTACCTTTAGATCCAGCATTAAAAAGCCTTATCTCAGAAGTAGCTACTAATTTTCCTCCAACAACCACTGATGAAGATGAATCACAAATAATTTTATCAGCAACTATATCTGAGTTATAACAATATTTTTCTATCTCAGTATCACCAAATGTATTTATATTTGCATTCTCTGCATACCTAGTAAATACATTTCCTTTAGCAATAATTTCACCTTTTTTATCTTTACCTTTTATCCCAGTTTTAATACTTATAGAATTTTCAGCTTTTAATATCGCATCTTCATATATGCCCTGAATAATAATGTTCTCAGCGTTTATAGAGAACCCAGCTAGAGCATCACCAGTCACATCAACAGTTCCACCAAATACTATATTTCCAGATTTATAATCAAGGTTACCAGTAATAGTTAGAAATGGGTTAATCGTAATATTGTCATTATAAAAAAGTAATTGCCCAGCGTACGCTGCTGTATACGTTGTACCATCCTCACTTACTATCACTCCATTTAATGCGTTAATTTCTTTATTTTTAACAGGGGGTGGAGGAAGTTCTTTACCGTTAACAGATACTCCGGGTACTCCTTCAATCGGATGGGTCTTTTTTAAAAGTATATCTCCTTCTTTTACGAAAACATACTGCTTAAGATCTTTGAAATTTACTTGTCCATTAGCTAAAACTTTTGGTTTTGATGTTTCTAAATCAAAGTATACTTTTATGCTTACATTAGTGCCTTTTTTTGGAGGCACACCATCTGCAAATATTTCTCTAAAAACTAAAATGTTGTTATTGTATGATTCAATTAATATGTCAAGAACTTGATCATTAATATATTTTTTATTTATTTTATAATCATCAGTAATTATGCCAATGATTGTTTTTTTATCCATACGAGCTTCTATATTGATAGGTGGAAGCAATGTTAATGCTGCATAAAAACCACTTTGCAATATATCAATTTTTAAAATTGTATCGATGTTTTTAGTCGTATCGACCTTTACAAAATTGAAATCCTTGCTTGAATCAATAGTGAACTCATTTCCCTCTAAGTTATAAATATTTCTAAATATCAGAGGTAAAGTTGCCTTGTCTATAATTTTGGATAGCTTAATAACCATTATAGTTCCTTAATAATTTATTACTAATCAGATACTAACAAAATAGAATGAACATATATAGTATAATGTTTTTGTTAATTTTTTACTAGAAAAAAACTTATCTATTCTTGTTAAAGTGTTCAAAACCTGCAGTTGAGATATCTTTCATCATACCGTTTTCACATTTTAAAAAAGTACCACTACCTTGTTCAATTTTTCCTACAAGGATAATATCGTTACAACCTGATGATGAAACGATTTTCGGTATAACTTCTTCAATCACATTTTTCGATATGGTAAATAGAAGAGCATACTCTTCTCCAGATGTTAAAATATAATTTTGCTTATTTATATGAAACTTTCCTAAATATGCGTAAGGTAGGTAGTTGTCGTAAATAATAACTTTCACACCGCTCATTCTTGATATATGTGCAGCGTCTCTTCCAAGTCCGTCAGAGATATCTATACATGATGTTACATCAGGAATAGTTCCTAGTATCTCTCCTAATTTATCCTCAGCTTCAAGTTTATAATGATAGTAAGGATCGCAATTATATTGTGATAATCCTAGCTCTGTTTCTAAAGATATTTTCGCCTTACCTATAGGACGAGATAAGAATAGAAGATCTCCAGGTGATGCTTTAGATCTAGTTAAAAGATTTTTCGGTTTAGAACCTATTAATGTCATCGAGAGGATCAATCCAAATGTATTAGATGATGTGTCTCCACCTATAATTTTTATCTTATATTTTTCACAAAGTGATTTTAAAGTTGGTACAATTTTATCTAATTTCAGTTCGTTATCAGTGGCGATAGATAGTATTGCATATTTTGCTTTTCCACCCATTGCAGCTATATCGGATACGTTTGCTGTAAAAAGTTTATTGATAACATATTCAATAGGTGTGGTTGAAAGAAAATGTGTATTTTCAATTAACATATCGTTTGTAACAATATGTGAGCCATCAAATAAAGCAGCGTCATCTCCTATACCAGATATGCCACCACCAAACTCTAATGTCATAAGTTTTATAAACTCAAATTCTTTCATAAATAATCTACCTCAACAATCTAGTAACAGTATCGTACGGCGTAAGACTTGATGTGATGTGTGATGAAATAGCTACACCGTTTACAGAGGTGTTGTTGCGTATCTCATATATATTAATATCGTCAATACCACCGATAGCAAAAGATGGGATTTTGGATATTTTTGATAATTGCTCTATTTCTTCCACTGAGAGAATATTTCTTATATCAAGTTTTGTGCTACTTTTAAATGCAGGACCTATACCTATATAATCTGCATGTTGGTTAGCGATCTCAACATCGTGAATATTGTTACATGAGTATCCTAAAATCAAGTTAGGATATTTTAATCTTACTACATTAATTGGAGTGTCTTTAATACCTAAATGTACTCCATCTGCATTTACCGATAGTGCGATATCGATGCTATCATTGATAATCAATTTACAATTTTTATTTTCAAGTATCTTGCTAAGTTTTAAAGATGTAAGGTACCGTTCGTTTTCAGCAGATCCTTTATCTCTTAGCTGTATTATTGATACACCTGCATCGACTATTTGATCTATAAAATCTTCAAGTTTGATTTTTAATGATGTTGTTTCTAATATAAGATATATTGAAAATTTATCAAAGTTTAAAATACTCATTTATGTTGATATATTCATAGTTAAAATTCTATAAAAAAGTTAGCTATTGATTTATTTCTATATCTAGCTTCAACAGAGTAAATATTTTTACCTTTTGTAGTAGAGTATTTTTTCATAAATCTGTTATTAGGGATATTAACAATATAGCCTCTATCATCACCATTATTTCCAGCACCTTCAGGGTACCAGCCTTTGAAGTTAATGACTAGATCTAACGGTTGATATTTACCAGCATGATCTTTTTTATATGTTTCTATTAAATTAATTTTATAAGGAGTTTCAAGTTTTAAAGTTTCTCCTTCTTTAACAAACATTCTTTTTCTATCAACTTCAATTAGGAAAAGATATTTTGATGTATATGAATTAATATTTCCAAGTTGTTTTGGTTTAGCAGGTTTTTCTTTTTTTGTATCTGTTTTAATAGGCACAGTTTTAGCAACTTTTTTTTGTTCTATTTTTTTAAGAGCATTTTTATTTTTATCAAAACTACTGTTATTCACATATTTATCTCTCAAACTTTGAAATGAAATGAGTGTATCTTTATTAGTTACATTGTTTTGAATAGCGTATGCGACCATATAATTTGTATTGATAAAAACTCCAGCAAACTGTTTAGCAGTTAAGTTACGAGTACCGGGGTTTCCTATCACACTAACCTCAGTAGGTAGTGACTTATCAACATTCACAGGTATTTGTGCAAATATTTTATTATCCTTTTTAATAACAATAGTTGTATTTTTGTCTATAGCGAAGCTTTTATTAATATCGTTATAACTTCCGTATTCAAGAATATCTACAGTGATACCTTGTTTAAAGTTTGAATCGATATATACGATTTCTAAAGATTTTCCAGGTTTAATATAGATGCTATTATTTTTGTTAATAACATATCCTTTGCCGTCAATATTGATAACAGCAGAGATGAGTTCAGGCTCATTGTTGCTTACAGGTTCAATTTCGTACTCTATATTATATAGATCAAGAAATTCTTTTACAGCGTATAAATGATACCTTACTCTTTCACTAATATCTCTTGTATTTTTAGATCCTTCGATCGCATAAGCTGGTACACAAAGTTTACTTAATGCGTACCAAGTAGACGCTTTAAGCATACTTTTATATTTAGAGTTAGGTTCAGAGGTGCGAGTATTAAATAGGTATAGGTGGTACATTTTGTTAGGTATTTTTTCATTAACTCTTTTTAATACGTGGTTCGCATTAGCCATAAGTTTTAATGTTTTATTATTACAACGATACTCATTGATATCTATTATTACCGATTGTCCGAATCTATTTTCGTTATGTATTTCATTTATGTATCTATCTTTATGAAATCCGTATCCATCATGCAGGTTTAAGAATAGATCAGCAGATGCCATAAGTTCTACAACTTTTTTAATAGCTCTTTCAGAATCAGTTTCTGATTGTTGATTGTTGTTTGATATACCTGTAAATAGTCTATTCATATCAAAACCCATACCACGAACATTTTCTGCTACAGCGTTACTGTTTGTTCTGGGTATTACAATAAGATTACCTTTTGCTAAGGTAAGGTTTGTTAATGCTTCGGCTGCAAGATATCCACCTGGCTCATCTCCTTGTATACCACCAATTACTAGAGCTGTTGGTCCATCTTGTCGACCATATATATAGTATGTCTCAAGTGGAAACTCAGTATTTGCATAGTAAGTTTTTTTAACCGTTGATGGCCGATCAATATCTGATGCTTCTGTAGTTGATGTTGCTATTAATACTACAAAAACAATAGATATCACTCTTGCTATCATAATTTATTCCAACTTTCTTTAACGATAGAGTAATCACCGTTACAACCAGTTAACTGTAAAGTTTTAGAACCAGTATTTTTTATATGTTTAGAAGAGTACTGTTGTCTTAGTTGTACGAATATTTTTCCTTTACTTACCCATACTTTTTTAACATCAACTTTTACATTAACAGGAACGCCTTTATTTCTTTTAAAGATTGCTGTTTTATATCTTTTCAACTGTTGAAAGTTACGATTACCAGTTAGATACTGTTCAGAGTAATTAGCGATATAGTTGTCGATATTTTGTGATTGCCAATCAGCAGCCCATTTATTTACGAACTGTTCGATCTCTTTATATTTTGTTTCTTCGATTTTTAATGCAGTGATTTTTTCATTAATTAACTTTAATTGGTTTCCATTATCAGAGAAATAGTACCTAATATTATTGTATAATATATTTCCGTTTGCACAGCTATCGACGTTAAAATCTATAACGTAATCTTCTCCGTTATCAGTAAATATTTTAAGGTTACTTATAGCATTTGCATTACTGTTTAATTTTAATTTATCATTAATAAATGTGTGAGCAAATGAGATGTATTTTGCTTTTTCATTATCATACTCTTCTTTAGTTGTGTATATAATGTCATCAGTTAAAATAACAGGAGTCGATACACCAACATGTTGTTTTATAGTAGTAAGGTCGCTGTTATTAAATGCTACACACCCTTGAGTGATATTTTTATCATCAACACTATTACCATGTAACCAAATTCCACCACCCGTTTTCTTTTCAGATTTATCGATCGGATTAGGGTAATCAAGAGGAAATGCACCTTCACCGTAAACAGGAGCGTATGAACCATACTTTCTAATTAAAGTTTTCTCATCAATATAGTTAGTTATATAGTAGACACCTTCAGGAGTTTTATTATCACCCCTAAGAATTTTATCACCTTCGCTAGATCCATATATAGCAGGAAATCTTGTGATAGGATTTAATCTATCGTTATTTATTTGGTATAGAGAGACTTCATTATTTTTTCTATTAGAGATGATTACTTTTAAATCATCAACATCTTCAGTGAAGATATTTGCGATATATGTTTTGTTTTTATTATTAGATTGATTTCTAGCTTTTCTATCAGCTTTAGCTTTCTCTTCAGCTTCAGTTCTAGCTTTCTCTTCAGCTTCGGCTTTAGCTTTTTTATCAGCTTCTTCTTTCTCTTTAATTGCCTCTTCGTTTTTCATTAAATCTGTATCGTTGATGTCAGTTTTGTTATCAGCAGTTTTGTTATCAGCTATTTGATTACCAGCAGTTTTGTTATCATCTACGGTTTTGTTATCACCAGCTAAGGTACCAGTAGTTAGCTGATCGTTAGGTTCATCATCACTATATCCACGATCAGATACTATAGATTTTTTGAACAGTTTCTCTGCAACGAAGTTAAGTGCGTTAATGGAATTGTCAACAATATCATCTTTTGATAAAGCGTATGAGTGTGTTGAGTATAAGAATATTATTGAAAGTGAAAAAAGTAATTTAAGCATGTGTGCATCCCCTAATCTCTATTTATGTAGTGAGTAGATTTATTATGAATATAAAAAATATCTATCTAATTTATTTTTAGCTGTATCGCCTAAAAGTTTAGTTGTACCAATAGGAATGCCGTTATAAAACATACAATTTCCATTATAATTGTTTGGTATCTGTAAGTCAAACCCTTTTAAAAATTGTTTTGCATTATGATAATCTATTTCGCAAATTTTTTCTTTATTTATTAATCGTCCAAACTCCCATAAACTTTGAGATTGAAGATAAGGTTCTGTCTTTGCAAGGCGATACAGATTTAAACCTCTTCGGCTAAATTTCAATTTATTTATGAAGTCGTATTGTTTTTCAATATCTTTAGGCTTTACATATCCTCTATTATCTACCTCTGTGATTGATATATTTTCTACAAAATTATCGTTAAAATAATCGTCAAAAAACTTTATCTGAGCGTCAGATTTTTTCTCATAACTTTCATCTATATGAACGGTATCGATTTCGCCTTTCTTTCTTATTGCAGCTATAAAGAACGCATCAACAGAACTGCTAGGCATTATTCGTGCCACACATTCATCGATATGTTTATCGCCTAATAATCCGTAATCGCTACTTTTATCGATACTATTAATATCTATTAGTTCGGCTGTTTCTTCGATTGACAATAGGTATTTAATAACTTCTTCGTTTTCGTTGATATTCATAGTGCAGGTAGAGTAGATCAATACGCCACCATTTTTAAGACATTTATATGCAGAGGTTATTAATTCTTTCTGAAGTTTAGCCATCTTTTCTATTGATTGTTCAGACCATAATGCTTGAACGGTTTTATCTCTAAAGAATTTATTCTCATTACTACAAGGAGCATCAAGTAGTATCACATCGATACTATTTTCCATATATTTATTTAAAATTCTTCCATCAAGCGATGTAGTTAATACATTATAGCAACCGTTTCTTTCTAGGTTAAAGTGTAGAGATTTAAGTCTTGAGTGCGATATCTCATTCGCTATGATTAACCCCTTTCTACCTATATAATCCGATATAGCAGATGTTTTACCACCGGGTGCTGCAGATATATCAAGTATAAGTGGATTATCTCGTACGTTTTCAGGTATCAATTTTGCGACTATTTTAGCTGTAAGAATTGATGAGACGTTCATTATATATATTCCACCAGTAATATGTGAAATAGTTTCAGATAAGTTTATGTCAGTCAATTGATCTTCAACTATAAATATATTGTCATGATTTTCGTAGGTAGATAATTTAAATAGATCTTGTAGTTCGTTACCTATATAGTTAATATCTCTTGATGAGTTAACTCTAAAAGTTTTCTTTTTATCGATTAGGAGGTTTGTTTCAAACTCATCATATCTATCTTTTAAGATATCTTTGTAGTAATTTTTAAAATTATTTATATTTTCATTTTTGTCCATAATGTCATAGTAGATGATTGTATTATAGATGTAAATAGGTTACTATGTCTACTCTGTAAATATAAAGAGATATTTGTATAAAATTGTTGTAATATGTTTGGTGACGATTATAATTTATAGATGTAAATAGGCTACTATATTTTGCGTATAGATTTAAAGAGAAAGTTGTATAAAATTGTCGTAATATGTTTGGTGATGATTGTAAAATATGTGTAAATAGGTTAATATGTTGAATGGTTAGATATAGAGAGGTAATTATATGAAAATAATTAACGAACTTAAAGAAAATCAGATTTTTGTATTTGGATCAAATTTAGCAGGTATACATGGTGGTGGTGCAGCGTTTGACGCATTAAGTAAGTTTGGAGCTATCTACGGACAAGGTGTGGGGCTTCAAGGCAGATCATACGGCATACCTACGAAAGATGATAATATCGAAACGTTACCGTTAGGTATAATCGAGAAACATATTGTAGATTTTATTGATTTTGCAAAAACACGTCCTGATCTAGAGTTTCTAGTAACTCAAGTAGGGTGTGGACTTGCAGGCTATAGCATAGAGGAGATATCTTCTATATTTAAGAAGTATGATTTAAGTAAAAATATTATTTTACCTGTTGAGTTTTTATAAAATTTCTATAAAATTTGTAGATATTTCTAGCAAATGATTAAGTTATATAGTTTATCGCAATAATTTTTAAAATGGTGTAATATCAAAAATATGAAGATAGTTATAGTTGGCGCTGGAGAAGTTGGTATTAATATCGCATCACAGCTTATAGGCGAACGTAAAGATGTTGTAATAATTGAGAAAGATCCTGAGAGAGTTCAAAAAGCTAACGATCTACTTGATTGCTTAGTGATCTTAGGAGAGGGAACAAATGTTGCCGTACTTGAGTCTGCAGGGATAGAGAATGCAGATATATTTATCGCTGCAACGAGCATAGATGAAGTTAATATGGTTTCATGTTTTGTTGCATCATCTGAGTACAATATCCCTGTGAAGATAGCACGGGTTAGAAATGTTGGATACGCTAAATCAGATATTTTTAACAGATCGTCAATAGGTATAGATTACATAGTTAACCCTGAAGTTGAAGCATCTTATGAGATCGCAGAGACGGTTGATCTAGGAGCTGTAAGTGGAGTGTTTGCATTTAATGGCACAAGAGCACAGCTTAGAGATTTCTATGTCGATAAAGAGTCGTTCTTTGTAAATAAAACGCTTAAAGAGATACGTTTAGAGATTAGAGAAAATTTTATAATCTCTGGTGTATATAGAGATGAAGAAGTTTTAATTCCGTCGGGTGATTTTGTTATCTTAGAGTCTGATCATATATATATGGTATCACTATCTAACACGTTCAATAAGATACTTACAAAGACAGGTAAGAAATTAGCTAAAATTCGTAAAGTAATAATCGTTGGTGGTGGAGTTATAGGTAAACACGTTGTTGGTTTACTCTTAGAACAAGGTAGAGATATTTTACTTGTAGAGAAAGATCACGATAAATGTAAAGAGCTTGCAGCCTTATTTGAAGATATAATGGTTATCAACGGAGATATATCTGATGATGTAACATTCAATGAAGAGGATCTAGGTTCAGCAGATGTAATTATAACAACAACACTTAATGAAGAATTAAATATTTTAGCTGCTGTATATGCAAAAAATAAAGGTGTCAAACATTCTATAGCGTTAATCAATAGACAGAACTATGTAAACCTTGCAACGAGTTTAGGGGTAGATAGTTGTGTTACTCCGAAATTATCATCAGTTGATGCGATTTTAAGATTTATCCGTAAAGGTAATGTTAAAAATGTTTATACGGTTTTTGAGGGTAAAGCAGAAGCTATAGAGTTTACAGTTAGTAAAAATTCTGAGTTAGATGGTAAAACTTTAGTTGATATAAAGTTTCCGAGCAACTGTTTAATAGTTGCAATTCAGCGTGGACATTCAACAATCATCCCATCTGGAAATTATGTAATTAGAGCTGAAGATTCTTTAATAGCGTTTGTTATGACAAACTCACTTGAAGAGTTTGAAGATTTCTTATCGAACTAATATAAATGATGAAACAGTTATCAACAATCCTTAAACCTATATCAATGGTATCAGCGATACAGAGCATAGCGATATTAATATGTTGTATTATAGCCTACACACTTGGAGAATATTTAGCTGTACGAGGATTTCTTATAACGGCAATTATATCAGGTGTGATAGCCGTAATATCATACTTTCTATCAAGAGCTAAGCAGAGTGATTATCAACAATCTGTACGAACAGGATTTTTATTAGTATCCTTAATATGGATTACGGTATGTTTTTTAGGTGCATTACCGTACTATTTTTCAGGTTCAATTCCAGAGTTTCATGACGCGTTATTTGAATCAGTATCTGGATTTACAACAACGGGTTCATCTATATTAAAAGATATTGAAGTGTTACCAAATTCTATACTTTTTTGGAGATCGTTAACTCACTGGTTGGGTGGCGGTGGAATTATAGTTCTAGCAGTAGCTATTTTACCTATCGTAGGTGTTGGTAGCATGAAGATGATGAAGGCTGAAACAACAGGTGTTAAGGGTGATAAATTAACTCCTAGGATCGGAGACACTGCAAAATATTTATGGTTTTTATATGTTGGCTTAACGGTTGTTGGAACGGTTCTTTATATGATAGGTGGAATGAATTTATTAGATGCTTTTACGCACGCATCATCATCTATTTCTACATCTGGATTATCTACAAAAAATGCGTCGGTTGGTGCGTTTAAATCTGAGTATATTGACTGGGTAACGATCGCATTAATGTTTTTTGGTGGAATGAATTTTGTTTTAATTATAAGATTTATAACGGGTAAATTTCATTACTTAAAAATAGATACAGAGTTTAAAGTTTATGTAGGAATAGTGTTGTCGATCTCAACGATGATTTTTCTTATTAATTATAATTCAGAGAGCTATCAGCAATTCACACATTCAGCCTTAGACACATTTCGTTTCGCTATGTTTCATGTAGTATCGATCATAACCACAACAGGTTTTGCAACAGAGAATTATGAGTTATGGCCAGCCTTTTCACAATCGCTACTATTTATAGTAATGTTTATCGGAGCATCATCTGGATCAACTACAGGCGGTATTAAGATAATGAGACACATTATATTATCTAAACAAGCAGCGCACGAGATAAAATATCTACTTCATCCGTCAGGTGTTTTTGCATTAAGGTTAAACGGTAGCCCTATTAAGAATAATGTTATTCATGCAGCGACAGGTATATTTGTATTGTATATGCTTTCTATATTAGCCTTAACGGTTATAGTTTCATCAGCGAACGTAGATTTAGTAACGGCTTTATCAACAGCAGTTGCGACTATATGTAATATAGGTCCAGGGTTTGGAGAGATAGGTCCAACTGATAATTATGCTTTTTATCCACCGTACCTTAAATACATTTTATCTTTCTTTATGTTGCTAGGCAGATTAGAGTTTTACACATTAATAATTATATTTACTTCATGGTTTTGGAAGAGATGATAACTTGTCAAATAGTTATTAAAGGTGTTGTTCAAGGCGTTGGTTTTAGACCTTTTATAAAAAGAAGTGCTGATAAATTTATATTAAACGGATACGTTAAAAACTCTTCAATCGGTTTGGTTGTCGTTATTAATGTTGAGAGCAATTCTACTGTTGAAGATTTTATCGGATTTATCAAAGTTCATAAACCTATCAATGCAGTTATCAAATCAATTGAAAGTTCTGATATAAAGAGTGAAATATTTGAAGGTTTTTCAATTCTTAAAAGTGATGTTACCGAAGGACTAACATTGATCTCTCCTGATCTTGCAATATGCAAAGAGTGCGAGCAAGATATTTTTGATAGTAGCAATAGACGTTATCTATATCCATTTACAAACTGTACAACTTGTGGACCTAGATACTCTATAATAAAATCTATACCGTACGATAGATGTAATACGACTATGTCTGATTTTATCTTATGTGATAGTTGCAGAGATGAGTATGAAGATAGCGATAGTAGACGTTTTCATGCAGAGCCTAACGCATGTGCAGATTGTGGACCAACACTTACTTTATACGATGCTGATGAGATAGTAACTGATAATAAATTAGCGATAGAGAGAACGGCTGAGAAACTTAATAACGGTTGTATGGTAGCGATAAAAGGTTTATCAGGATTTCATTTTATGTTATCAGCGTACAGCGATGAAGCTATTCTTAAATTGAGAGAGTTAAAGAAACGTCCAACAAAACCGTTCGCAGTGATGGTTAGAGATATATCGGTTTTAGAGCGGTATATTGATAACATATCAGATGTTGAAAGAGATCTATTGATATCTCAAGAAGCTCCTATCGTAATTTTAAATAATGTTAATTTTGAGAAGTTAGGTATATCTCGTTACGTTTGTCCACAGAGTTTTAGTGATGTTGATAATGCGTATAACGGTACTGAAAGTAACAGCTGTTCAAGCGTTCAAAATAGTAAAAATAGTTTAGGTGTGATGATAGCCTATACACCACTTCATAAAATTCTTTTCAACTACTATAACTCAGATTTTTTAATAGCAACATCGGCTAATATAGGTGATGAACCAGTGATATCAGATATCCATGAAGCACGAGATAAATTATCTAAGTTTACAAATCTGTTTTTAGATCATAACCGAGTTATACATACACGTCTTGATGATTCAGTTATAGCTTCACTAGGTAATAGTTATCAGTTTGTGAGAAGATCGAGATCGTACGCTCCGTACCCGATAGATTTTGATAAGGTGGTTGATATAGAAGTTTTTGCAGTAGGTGCAGATCTTAAATCAACTTTAGCGTTCTATAAAAACGGATACGCTTTTTTATCGCAATATATAGGTGATTTAGAGAGTATCGCAACGTACGATTATTTCGATGAAACGTATGCAAAATTATCATCTGTATTAAAGATCACTCCACAAGTTGTAGTGAGAGATTATCACGATGGTTTTATATCATCAAAATATGCAGATAAAGTAGCTAAAACTTTATCGTTGAAAGTTATTAAAGTTCAACATCATGTTGCACACTTTTTATCTGTACTTGCAGAACATAAATATACAGGAGACTCTATAGGTGTAGTGCTAGATGGTTTCGGTCTTGGCTTAGATAATCTTGCATGGGGTGGAGAGTTCTTTTTAAAGCGTGATCGTAAAGTTTCAAGAGTTTTTTCACTTAAAAAATATACTCAACCATCTATGGATACTTCAGTGAAATCACCGTATATGATGTTGATTTCATACCTTTCTAGTATGAATTTATTAGATAGTGCAGATACCCTTTTAAAAGAAAGATTAATTCTAAGTAGTGATGAGATTAATATAGTAAGGCAAATATCCGATAAATATATAAATAGTATACATACTACATCTGTTGGACGGTTATTTGAGGCTGTAGGTTCATTACTCATATGTGAAAGAGATAATGAATATGAAGGTTCTCTTGCTATAAAATTAGAGTCTATTGCGAGTGATAGTGAGAAAGGATATTATCATTTTACGATAGATGATGGTGTACTAGATTTTAAAGAAGTTTTTATTGAGTTGATATCAGATCTTTATGGCGAAGAGTTAATATCCGTTATATCAGCAAAATTTCATAACGGTTTTATTAAAGCAGTTACAGATATTTTAATTAAGTTGTCGTTAGAGAGTGGTATAAAACATATCGCATTATCTGGTGGTGTTTTTCAAAATAAGATACTTTTAAACGGTGTAACTAAAGCTCTTGAAGATAGAGATTTAATGGTTTGTAGGAACAATATAATCCCTACTAATGACTCATCTATCTCACTTGGACAGATATATTACTATCTGTATGATATAGAATTTAATTTATAATTTTATCCATTTTAGAGATGGATATGGAGTAGTTTATGAATTCAACGTATGCGTATCTTTTACTATTTTTTGTTGTAATGATAGGAGTGTATTTTTTCCCTTATCGTAAGGTAAAAGATAAAGTTTTTAAGAAACTAATATATAAAGATCCTTCAACGGCTAAATATATAAAATATTTTTATGGCAAAGTAGCTGTTGAAGCTGAACGTAGTGGCAATAATGCGTGGAAAACGGTTGTGCCTTCTGCATGGAATGCCGATCAATCAGCTATTGTTAAGTTGATTGTACGATTAAGCGATTTAGTTATTGTTGATAGAATAACTAATGCAAAAGATGAAAAAAAATATGGTATAGGAACTAAACAATCTATAGAAATTTTTTACGGTAATAAACCTATTGTTATTAGATTTGGTAACGATGTTGATGGCTGTGAAATGGTTTATGCAAATGTTGAAAGTAGTGATAATGATGTTATAACGGTAAGCAATTCAATTAAAGCACATTTTCCTAGTTGTGCAGAAGATTTTGCAAATTTAAATATATTTAATGTTAGCTATGAAGATGTGAAATCGGTTGAGAGTGTGTTTAATAATTCGATGTACCTTATATCTAAACAGAGTAACGGATGGCTTCTTCGTGGTAATATGTTATTAGAGGATAAAGCTAAGGCTATTATAGGGCAGATTATCGGCATAAGAGCGTCAACTATAGTTGATGATAAGATAAAACTATCTCCAAAACCTGAGGGTTCAATAACGGTTAAACTTTCTAAAAAATCATATACACGTTACTTCTTTGTTGGTAAAGATGAGACACATTATTTCGTACCAATGGGTGGATCTATTCTTGTTGTGGATCAAACGGTGAAGGAACTGTTCGAAGATAAATAGTCTTAATTGATGTACCTATCTTACCTATTTACTACGATTAATTATCTATCTATATGAAGATATATAGACTTAACAAGTGTATGTATTTTATTTGTTTATTAAGATTAATTATTTATCCTATTTGTTACTTGATTAAAAATAGATATAATGATAATATTCTAGTTTATCTAGTGTGTTTATATCTAAATTTAAAGGGGTACAATGATTATGGAAATAGGGGTTATAGGATCGGGAAGTTTTGGAACTGCTCTTGCGATATTAGCTGCAGAAAACAGTAATCATGTAACAATCTTTGCAAGAGAGAAAGAGATAGTTGATAGTATCGAAAAAGATCATACAAATCCTCTTTTTCTACCAGATATTAAACTTCCAACGACTTTACGAGCTAAATCTATAGATGATTTATTAGAGAGTAATATACCTAATTTTATCTGGGCTATCCCGTCGCAATTCACAAGAGAAGTTGCAGAAAAATATCGTAAAACATTAGAGACAAAATCAATTTTAATTGCAACAAAGGGTATAGAAATATCAACAGGTCAACTTATGTTAGATGTGTTAAAAGATGTTTGTACTGCAAAATACTCAGTTTTGTCGGGTCCATCATTTGCTAAAGAGTTAGCTATGAAGCGTCCAACAGTTACGACTATCGCATCATTTTCGTCAGCACTTGCTAAGTCGTGGCAAGAGGCGTTATCAACAGATTATTTTAGAACATATACATCAGAAGATATGATCGGCTTAGAGGTTGGTGGATCGGTTAAGAACGTTATTGCTATAGCATCAGGTATAGCTGATGGTTTAAAACTTGGTAGTAATACAAAGGCTGCGATCATCACAAGAGGTTTAGCTGAGATCACAAGATTTGGCTTAATATATGGTGCAAAGAGAGAGACTTTTATCGGTTTATCAGGCTTAGGCGATCTAGTTTTAACTTGTAGTGGAGATGAGTCACGCAATAATCAAGTAGGACAAAAATTAGCTGAAGGTTTAAGTATTGATGAGATAATTGGAAGTATGAAGATGATCGCAGAGGGTGTTCCAACATCTAAGGCTGTATATCTTGCAGCAACTGAGCGTGGGGTAGAGATGCCTATCTGTGAAGAGGTGTATAAGATTATATATGAGAAAAAAGATGTAAAAGGTTCAATTAGAGACCTTATGTTAAGACCTTTAAAAGAAGAGAAACCTTATTAATATAGATACTGTTTATGAGGTAATTTTATATTTTTATTTTAAGTATATATTAATTATCAAATATTGAATATAATTACGGTTATGAATTTATAGATTTTTTTAAAATATTATTTTTGGGGAGATTATTATGTCAGTTACGAACGATGGTGTTATATGGATGAACGGAGAGTTAGTTGAGCGTGAAAATGCTAAGATATCTGTTTTATCTCATGGATTGCATTATGGTACAGGTGTATTTGAAGGTATTAGATGTTATAAAACTTCAAAGGGTGCGGCTGTATTTAGATTAGAGGAGCATATTAAGCGTCTTTTAGATTCTGCAAAAATAATGATGATGAGACAGAAATATACTGTATCAGAGTTAATGACTGCTGTTCTTGAAACTATCAATGCTAATAATTTAGAAGAGTGTTATATCCGTCCTATCATAACTTTAGGTGATGGTGGATTAGGGATAGCAACAACGGACGCATATCCTATAGATGTTATCATTGCTGTATGGCAGTGGGGAGCATATTTAGGTGATGAGGCGTTATCGAAAGGTATCAAAGTTAAAACATCATCATACACAAGGTTTAATGTTAATTCTATTCCTATAAGATCGAAGACTTGTGGAAATTATGTAACATCAGTTTTGGCAAAACGTGAAGCTAACATATCTGGTTACGATGAGGCTTTGTTTCTTGATACAGAGGGTTATGTTGCAGAAGGTACTGGTGAGAACATTTTTATTATTAAAGATGGCATACTTATTACGACTCCATTGACATCGGTATTGAAAGGTATAACAAGGGATACGGTTTTAGAGATCGCAAGAGATTTAAATTATACAGTGAAAGAGCAGTTGTTTACTCGTGATGATATATATGTAGCAGATGAAGCATTTTTTACAGGTACAGCTGCAGAGATCACGCCTATTAGTATGTTAGATAATAGGTTACTAGGAACAGGTTCAATAGGTCCAATAACTAAGAAGATACAGAGTGCATATTTTGGTGTAGTGAACGGTAATAATAGAAGATATAGTAAATGGCTTACTGTTGTAAAGTAGTTTAAGTTTGTGAACTAGGTTTGACGAGTGTGTCAAGTTTATAAGAGTTTCAAACGGCTCAAGTTGTTTGATGAGCAAGTTGTTTTGTTTATAAATGATTAACAGTTTAGTTATAAAATTTACAGTAAGATAGTTTGTAAAAGAGAGATAAAGATAAGATGTCAGATGAGATAACAGTAGTTATAGATGGACACTCTGTTGCATACAGAATGTTTTATGGTGCACCTCCATTAAAAGTTGATAGCACTCCAACGGGGGTTGTTCATCTATTTTTAGCGGTTGTAGATAAGTTAAAAAAAATAGATGGTGTATCGAATGTCATCGTAGTTTTTGACTCTAGGGTTAAAAATTACAGACATGAAATGCTAGCTGAATATAAAGCAACAAGAGAGTCTATGCCAGATGATCTAGTTATCCAGATGGGGATTTTGCAAAGCATTGTCCCTCTGATGGGTTTAGAGCAGTATATTATAGATGGCTACGAGGCTGATGATGTGATAAGCACGTTAGCAAAAGATCTCACATCGCAATCTGCAACGCCTACCGATCTCACATCTAAAGTGTATATAGTGAGTAAAGATAAAGACCTGCATCAACTAGTTGATGATAGAGTTTTTATATATGATTATAAGACGAACACAGTTATAGATCGTGATAAAGTTCATGAAAAGTTTGAACTCTATCCAGAAGATATTCAAGATATGTTAGCGTTATCAGGAGACAGTTCAGATAATATTCCGGGTGTTAAAGGTGTTGGACTTGTTACTGCGAAAAAATTATTAAGCGAGTATAAAACGCTTGATAATATTTATGATAATATTGAGTTGATTGCAGGTAAACTGAAAGATAAATTGATAGCAGATAAAGAGATGGCGTATCTTTCAAAAGATCTTGTACAGTTAAAATATATTGAAAATTTTGAGAGAGTTGTAAATCATTTAGATGTTGAAAGATTAGTTCCTCTGTATGAAAAATATGGACTTAAAAAACATCTTGAAAAATTGATTAAGTCAGATAAAAATTTAAATATCGAGATAAAAAATGATTTTGAGCCGTTACTTCTATCGGATAATTTCACACCTACTGTTACGATATTTTACGACGGTGAAATCTATTTAGCGAACGATAGTAATTATAGATTAACTGATAATTTAGATATCGCAACCAAGTACTGTTACGACATTAAATCTATCATAAAAAAGTATCCGAATTTTTCAGTTTCTAAGATTATAGATATATTACTTGTAACGTATCTGATAGATGCTGATGAGGGTGGATTAACTCCTAAGAAGAGTGAAGATAAGGAGATCTTTTTTGCAAAAGTAGTAAGTAAATTAGATTTAATAAATGAGAAATTTAAAATAGATGATAGTTTAAGCGATCTATATTATAACCTAGAATTAGAGGTATCTATATCACTTGCCAGAATGGAGATTAACGGGATAAAAGTTGATAAAGATATTATTATATCGTTAGAATCGAAATTAAAAGTTGAGTTAGATATATTAGTTGAAGCGATCAAATCTGAAACAGGTGATGAAATAAATCTCAATTCTCCTAGACAACTTGCGGTTTATTTATACGAGGAGCTACTGTTAAAAAGGGTTAGAAAAAGTAATTCAACCGATGTTGAAACGTTGAAAGAGTTAAAATATCTTAATCCAGTTTACTCACCACTTATAGATAATATTTTAAAGTATAGAGAGTTGAATAAATTAATCTCAACGTACACATTAAGCTTATTAGAGTTTGTAGAAGAAGATAATCGAATACACACATTTTTTAAACAGACAGGAACGGCAACAGGTAGATTATCATCTGTTCAGCCGAATATGCAAAACATACCAGCAACGGGAGAGTATGCAACAGCGGTACGTTCAGCGTTTATATCAGAAGATGGTTATAAATTACTATCGTTTGATTACTCACAGATTGAACTTAGAGTTTTAGCGCATCTATCAAAGGATAGTAATCTACAGCTTGCATTTAGAGAGGGGTTAGATATCCATGATTTAACTGCTAGGGGTATCTATAATTTATCGAGCGATGAGGAAGTTAGTGATAGAGCTAGACGTACTGCAAAAATTGTAAATTTTGGAGTTCTATACGGACAGTCGGCGTTCGGTTTATCGAAAGAGATAGATATATCTGTAGCAGATGCGACTAAGTTTATCGATAGATATTACGATACATATAGTTTAGTTAAGGCGTATAAAGATACGGTTATAAGTGAGTCTGAAGAGAGAGGATACTGTGAAACTATACTGAAACGAAAACGTTATATTCACGGTATAAACGATAGAAATCTTACTATTAAAGCAAGGGCAATTCGCATGGCTTTAAACGCTGTTGTACAAGGATCGGCTGCTGATATAATAAAGTTAGCGATGGTTGCGATAGATAAATATATAGTAGAAAACAAGTTAGATGTTAAACCTCTTTTACAGATCCATGATGAGTTAATATTTGAAGTGAACGATAGTTTAGTGGCAGAGTTTGAATTAAAAGTTGTCGATATAATGCAAAATATTATATCGCTTGATATTCCTTTAATAGTGAATAGCTATGTTGGGAGTAACTGGGGAGAGATATAAGATATGGCTAAAATGAATGATATCTTGAAAGAGAATTATGAGCTAAAACAAGAGTTAAAAAGTATGGTCTCAATGGTACGCAAGAATGAGTCAATATATAAAGGTTTTAGGATCGTTGGTTTTTCATTACTTGTATCGGATACGGTTTTAGAGATTTCAGATACGGCGTTAAAATATCTTGAAGAGATTTTTAATCTTGATAAAGCTGTGATATTTTTCAAAGAAGATAGTTACGAAATTTTAGGTAGTGTAGCAGATGATATATCGAGAGTTAAGATTATTTCAGCAGATGCGTTTAGATATACATTTTTAGAGAAAAGAATATATAATGGTAAGGTTGATGCATCAATTCATGAAGCTTTTAAAGTGTTAGATGGAGATTATTCGTATATCCTTTCACCGATCAAACGAGATAAAGATATTATAGGTGCAGTTGGTATGTATAGTTTAGATGATAAGCGATTTGTATTAGAGAAGAATTTTGATTTCATAAATGATTTATCTATCTTCACGGCGATATCTATAAAGAATTTAAATAACAGATATTTGTTAGAGAGTAGCGATGATAATAAGTAAAACCGATAAAAGATTAGATCAGATAAAAAATAGAAATGAGTCATCGGACTCTAATTATGAAGCTACAGTTAAGATGATTTTAGATGATGTTAAGCGTCTAGGCGATGAGTCTTTATTTTCATATACGGCTAAATTTGATAGATTGAATTTAAGTGCAGATACGGTGAAAGTAACAGAGAAAGAGATCGATGATGCAGTGGCGTTAGTTGATAAAGATTTTGTAGAAGCGTTATCAAGAGCAAGAGATAATATTCTATTGTTTCACTCATATCAGATAGAGAAAAGTTGGAGTATTGAAACGGCAGAGGGATCGATACTAGGACAACGAGTAACACCTCTTGAGAGGGTAGGTATCTATGTACCTGGTGGAAAAGCTTCATATTTTTCATCTGTACTTATGAACGCCTTGCCTGCTAAGGTTGCAGGAGTAAAAGAGATCGCTATGGTTACTCCAGCGGTAGATGGATATATAAATCCTAAGGTTTTATTAGCTGCACGCATTGCAGGAGTAACAGAGATTTATAAAGTTGGTGGAGCACAAGCGATCGGAGCGTTAGCTTATGGAACTTCAAGTATTAGGAAGGTTGATAAGATTGTAGGTCCAGGAAATATATATGTAGCGTTAGCTAAGAAATCTGTATTTGGATTAGTGGATATAGATATGATAGCAGGACCTAGTGAGATATTGATAATCGCTGATGAGTATGCAGATCCGTGTAAGGTTGCAGCAGATATGTTATCACAAGCAGAGCATGATGAGTTAGCAGCATCGGTTACGATTACTAACTCTAATGTTTTGGCAGAAAAGGTTGTTGTGGAGCTTAAAAGACAGTTAGAATTATTACCAAGAAAAGAGATCGCTGAGAAATCTTTAGATAATTATGGAGCGATAGTAGTTGTGGATACGCTTGATGAGGCAGCTGAGATATCTAACTCATTTGCACCAGAGCATTTAGAGTTATATATAAAATCCCCTATGGAGTTTTTACCTAAGATTAAGCATGCAGGTGCGATATTTATGGGAGAGTATTCACCCGAGGTAATAGGAGATTATTACGCAGGTCCTAACCATGTATTACCAACAGGTGGTAGTGCGAGATTTTTCTCACCGCTAGGAACTTACGATTTTATTAAGCGTTCATCTATTATATGTTACAGTAAAGAAGAGTTCAATTCTGCGTCTAAAGATGTTATAAGATTAGCTTCAGATGAAGGCTTAGATGGACATGCAAATAGCATCATATATAGAAAAAATAAATAAATTTCTTTATTTATTTGTAAATTGTGATAAACTAACAGACTTATTTTAGATTGCTAAATATCTTTCTTTAGTTTTATAGAGGTTTATTGTGAAAATAATGTATAGCTCAATTAAAAATAACGTTGAGAATATAGAGAGATCGTTCGAATTTGAGGAGTCTCTTGATATTTATAGTATAAAAGAGTTCAAGGGTAGTCTTGAAAAAGTTGGTAGTCGATATATTTTGAACGGCAATTTATCTTACTCGTTGACATCTAAATGTGATAGATGTTTAGAGAGTACAACAGTTACTGGTGAAGCTGTGATATCGCAAGTTGTGTCAAATGTTGAGATAGTTAGTGATGTAGTTGAGAGTGATGGATTGACAGATGAAGAGATAGATGTATATGTTACAGCTATCGATCATTTTGATATAGACGAGTTTTTACGAGAAGAGGTGTTACTTTTAACACCGAGTAAAAAATTGTGTAGTGAAGAGTGTGGTGGAATAAATTATTAAGATATGTTTAATATTTTAATTTAAAATGATAGTTCTATTAAATATATTTGTATAGGTTACAATATATAGTATTAATAGAACACTAAGGAGTTTGAGATGGCAGGACCGAAGCATAAGGTAACAAAAAGTAGAATTAAGATGAGAAGATCTCATCACAGAGCAGCGACATTAACAAGTGTTAAATGTTCTAAATGTGGCGAGTTAAAATTAGCTCACTCACTTTGCTTAGCATGTGGATCATATAATGGAAGACAAGTGATCAAAGGTAAGACAGAGGTTTAATATCAGTGGAGGTTTTTCGCTATGATGATATCAGTTGATGCTATGGGTGGCGATTACGCTCCCTCTGTAGTTGTAAGAGGAGTAGTCGATGCACTGATGAAATACTCAGATATAAGAGTAACACTTATCGGCAATAAGGATATTGTAATGCGTGAACTTGGTAGTATAGGCGCAAAATCTCATCCTAGATTATCGGTGATGCACGCTGATGAGGTTATTCTTATGGATGATGTTCCATCGGAAATTGTCAGAGGTAAGAGACGTTCATCGATGCATTTAGGGTTAAAACTTGTTAAAGATGGAAAAGCTGACGCGTTTTTTTCAGCTGGTAATTCAGGTGCGATAATGGCTGTTGCTATGGTTACATTAGGAATGCTTGAGGGTGTTTCTCGTCCAGCGATAGGATCTATACTTCCAGCATCAGGTAGCAGAGATAAATTTTTTATGTTAGATATAGGTGCTAATGTTGATTGTAAACCAGAGCATCTTATAACATTTGCAATAATGGGATCTGCGTATGCTAATAGGGTTTTAAATATATCTAACCCTTCGATTGGCTTGCTTTCTAACGGTGAGGAAGAGGGTAAGGGAGATGCACTTACAAAAAATGCTTTTCCACTTTTAAGAGATTTAAAGTGTATTAATTTTGTTGGTAACATTGAGGCTAAGATTCTTTATAAGGGTGAAGCTGATGTAGTTATTTGTGATGGTTATGTTGGAAATATTACTATAAAAGTTACACAATCGGTAGTTGCGATGGTTTTTAAATCTCTAAAAGAGGAGATCGGTAAATCGTTAAAATCTAAGATAGGTGCTCTTATACTGAAAGATGTTTTTCATGAAGTGAAAGCGTTAGGTGATGGTTCTATATACGGTGGAGCACCATTACTTGGTGTGAACGGTGTATGTATTATCGGACATGGTGGATCTAATCAGATTGCGATAACAAACGGTATTCGTGTTGCACGTGAGGCTGTTTTAAATAAGATGAATAGTGCGATTATTGAAGGGTTGAATAGTCTATAGTGTGTTGGTTTTTTTTATAACAATCAGTATGCAATTATATATATATGGTACCTATTATAATATATGTTTGCTAATACAAGAATATTTGTTATAATGTTAGTCATTATTTTATTAAGCAGAGTTATAGATTTTATTATTAATCGGTATATGTCTATATTAGAAGGATATAAGGAATAGTATGTCAACAGCGATAATTTTTCCAGGTCAGGGATCACAACAGCTCAAGATGGGTTATGATTTTTATAATTCATTTGATGAGTGTAGATCACTGTTTGAGCGAGCCGATAAGGCGTTAGGTTACTCTATTACGGATATTATATTTAATGGTAGTGAAGAAGATCTTCGTTTAACGGCGAACACTCAACCAGCGTTATTAACGGTATCGATGGTTATTTGGAGTGCAGTATCGGATCGTATTTCTGCGTCATATTTTGCAGGACATTCATTAGGTGAATACACAGCAGTAACTGTTGCAGGCGGGATGTGTTTTGAAGATACGGTTGTCGCAGTTCATAACAGGGGTAAGTTTATGCAGACAGCAGTCCCAGAAGGACACGGTGTTATGCTAGCTGTTTTAGGTATGAAGTGTGCTGATGTTGTAGCTGTTTGTGAAAACGTATCAGAGAACGGTTCAATTATAGAGGTTGCGAACTTTAACTGTGATGGACAGGTAGTTGTTGCAGGACACGCATCTGCTCAAGATAGATTTATTGAGACGGCAAAAAAAGTTGGAGCTAAACGAGTAATATCTTTGCCAGTATCGGCACCTTTTCATTGTTCATTGATGGAGCCTGCGAAGATCGGTATGGAAAAATATCTTAAGGATATTAAGATAAGTGATTTAACAACGCCTATCATAAATAATATTGATGCAGAAGAGGTAACTTGTTCCGATAAAGTATTTGATGGATTAGTGAGACAAGTTTCAGGCTCAGTCAGATGGTCAGAGTCTGTACAGAAGATGCTATCGTTAGGTGTAAAAAGATTTATAGAGATCGGATCAGGTTCGGTATTAACAGGGCTTGTGAAGAAGATAGATAGA
>CAMRDM010000002.1 GCA_947041225.1 uncultured Deferribacteraceae bacterium
ATCCACCATCACAAGATTTAGTATAGAACTCACTAGCTTTTTTATAATCGACTGGAACACCTTCGCCGTTATAATACATTAATCCAAAATTAAAACATCCCTGTGCATATCCACCATCACAAGATTTAGTATAGAACTCACTAGCTTTTTTATAATCGACTGGTACGCCCTTGCCGTCATAATACACATATCCAAGACCATAACAACCTTCAGCAACTCCACCATCACACGCTTTTTTATATAGCCAGCTAGCTTTTTTATAATCGACTGGTACTCCTTCGCCGTTAGCATACATAACTCCAAGATTATAACAACCTTTACTATTTCCACCATCACAAGATTTAGTATATAACTCACTAGCTTTTTTATAATCGACTGGTACTCCTTCACCGTTATAATACATTAATCCAAGATTAAAACATCCCTGTGCATATCCATCATCACATGCTTTATGAAGGTAACTTGATTTATTCGCACATGAAATTATAAACATAGATAAAATTGTGATGATAAATAAATTAATATTAAAAAATCTCATCATTAAAATTCTCCTAAAAAATATTATGAAAAGTACGTTAATATAATGTAGCATAATTTAATAGCTAAGTTGATATATGTTGAAAATTATTTTTTCATAGCCTTGTATATTATATTATATAATTTACAACCAGATACGCTTCCAAGATCACAACTTTTACTAAACAGTATTAATGCTTCATAGCGATCCTCTGAAACATAATTTCCTTTAAAATACATATTCCCAAGAAGACTGCAACCTTGAGCATTATTACCATCACAAGATTTTTTATATAACTCACTAGCCTTTTTATAATCAATAGGTACACCGTCGCCACCATCATACATAATGCCAAGAGTAACACAGCTAAGTGCAAATCCATCATCACAAGATTTAACATATAGTTCGCTAGCTTTTTTATAATCTACTGGTACGCCTAAACCTTTATCGTGTATTAATCCAAGATGAAAACATCCCTGTGCATATCCACCATCACAAGATTTAGTATATAGCTCACAAGCTTTTTTATAATCAACAGATATACCTACGCCTTGCTCATATATTACTCCAAGATTAGTACAACTTTCAAGAATTCCACCGTCACAAGCTTTACCATATATCCGACTAGCTTTTTCCTTATCTACTGGTATGCTTATGCCTTTAGAATACATATATCCAAGATTGTAACAGCCTTCTGCATGTCCACCATCACAAGCCTTAGTAAGCAAATTGAATGCTTCACGATCATGATCATTTTCTTCTTCTACATCTACGATCTTATCTGCAAGATATAGTGCTGCTAAATCATAACACCCAGTAGGCTCTCCACCTGCACATAATTTACGTGCAATATTTGCCTCCTTTTCATACTGACTTAGAGGAGTTTTACCAGCACATGAAATTATAAACATAGATAAAATTGTGATGATAAATAAATTGATATTAAAAAATCTCATCATTAAAATTCTCCTAAAAAATATTATGAAAAGTACGTTAATATAATGTAGCATAATTTAATAGCTAAGTTGATATTAAAATTTTTGAACAAAAAAAATAGAGGGGTTTTAGAAATTAAAAACACCCTCTGATTATATTTATAAATAATTGATTTATGTTGAGAATTTGAACTTATGAGTTGCGATTATTTTCTCATTTCGTCGTATAATATTTTGTATGTATCACAACCCATTTGTAGATAATTTTATAATTATCACAACCCATTTGATTACCAAGATCACAAGCTTTTTTTAATAGACTTAATGCTTTATCATATAATTCACTAGCTTTTTTATAATCGACTGGTACGCCTTCGCCATCCATATACATAACTCCAAGATTATAACAACCACTATAATTTCCACCATCACAAGCTTTACCATATAATTCACTTGATTTTCTCTTATCTACTCGCACGCCTTCGCCGTTAGCATACATAACTCCAAGATTAAAACATCCCTGTGCATATCCACCATCACAAGATTTAGTATATAGCTCACAAGCTTTTTTATAATCTACAGGCACCCCTCTGCCAGTATCATACATAACTCCAAGATTATAACAACCTTTAGTATTTCCACCATCACACGCTTTGTTAAATAACTTAACTGCCTTTTTATAATCTTCTGGTACAACTTTGCCGTAATAATACATAAGTCCAAGTTCAAAACAACTCTCAGTATTGCCTTTCTCACACTCTTTACTATATTTATCAATTAACGCTTTATCATCTGCATAAGATATAGGTACACTCACTATACCTAAAAACATAAACATAATTGCAACTGTAAAAAATTTCATAGCCCTAAATTCCCCTCTAGTAAAGCTTTGCTAAAATAAAATAGTTAAAATTATTTCTTCATTTCGTCTTTTATCATTTTATATAAATCGCAACCTTTTACGTTACCAAGTTCACACCCTTTTTTAGCTAAACTTAATGCTTTATCGTAATCAACTGGGATATGTTCTTCACCAAGATAATACATAGCTCCAAGCATGCCACAACCAATAGCATTAGAACCATCACAAGCTTTACCATATAATTCACTAGCTTTTCTCTTATCTACTCGCACGCCTTCGCCGTTATAATACATATATCCAAGCACGGTACAGCTATCAGTATTGCCACCATCACAAGCTTGGTTAAATAATACACTAGCTTTTTTATAGTCTACTGGTACGCCTTCGCCGTTATAATACATATATCCAAGACTATAACAACCATCTGCATCAGAACCATCACAAACTTTATCAAATAGCTCCATAGCTTTTTTATAATCTACTGGTACACCATCGCTATTATAATACATTAATCCAAGATTGTAACAGCCAGCAACATGTCCACCAGCACACGCCTTGTTAAATAATTCACTAGCTTTCTTATAATTTACTGGTACACCATCGCTATTATAATACATTAATCCAAGATTATGACAGCCCTCTGCATGTCCACCATCACACGCCTTGTTATAAAATTTACTAGCTTTTTTATAGTCTACTGGTACACCATCGCTATTATAATACATTAATCCAAGATTGTAACAGCCATCAGCCGAGCCACCTGTACAAGCTTTATCAAATAGCTCCATAGCTTTTTTATAATCTACTGCCACGCCTCTGCCGTTAGCATATATAACACCAAGAGTAGAACAACCCTCAGCCACTCCACCATCACAAACTTTATCAAATAGTTCCATAGCTTTTTTATAATCTACTGGTACACCTTCGCTGTTAGCATACATATATCCAAGATTATAACAACCACTATAATTTCCACCATCACAAGCTTTACCATATAATTCACTAGCTTTTTTATAATCTACTGGCACACCATCGCCCATATCATATATAACTCCAAGTTCAAAACAACTATCAGCATTTCCTTTCTCACACTCTTTACTATATCTCTCTACTAACGCTTTATAATCTGCATAAGATATAGGTACACTCACTATACCTAAAAACATAAATATCGACATAGCCATAACTGTAAAAAATTTCATAACCTTAAATTCTCCTATAGTAAAATTTCAAACTGAATATTCAAAACTATTTTCTTTTATTTCTATTTATTTTTTTATAGAGTCTACAACCATCTCTATCCCCTAGATCACAGCTTTTGTCGATGAGATTTAATGCCTTATCATAATCTAAAGGCAGGTGCTTGCCTTTGTAATATAGGTATCCAAGACTATAGCAACCTTTAGCGTCTGAATCATCACAAGCGTTCTTAAGTAACTCAACTGCTTTTTTTAAATCTACTGGTACACCTTTGCCATCAAGATACATAATTCCAAGATTATGACAGCTCGTAATAACTCCATCATTACAAGCTTTTTTAAATAGTTCAAAAGCTTTTTTATAATCTATAGACGAACCTCTGCCGAAATAATAGCTATTGCCAAGATTATAACACCCACCCGCATAATCTCCAGTACATGCTATCGTATATAGTTCAAAAGCTTTTTTGTAACTAGCCTCTGCTACATCGCCATTATCATATATAACTCCAAGAGAAGTACAACTTTCAAAATCTCCACCATCACAAGCTTTCTCATATTTAGCGACTATTTTGTTTGATATACTTAATATTTTATCATAACTTGTTGTTCTGTCTTTGCCTTCCATATACATAGTTACAAAATTTATACAGCCATTTGTATCCCCATCATTACAAGCTTTATCATAAAATTCGCTAGCTTTATTATAATCAACTGGTACACCGTTTCCGTTATAATAAATATCACCAAGATTAGTACAACGTTCAGCATTTCCTTTCTCACACTCTTTACTATATCTCTCTACTAACGCTTTATCATCTGCATAAGATATAGATACACTCACTATACCTAAAAACATAAATATCGACATAATTGTAAAAAAATTCATAGTCCTAATTCTCCATTTTTTATTAAAACTTTACACCAACTTCTGTTACAACCATAAAAGTATTTGTTTGTCCATAAAGATTTTGCTCATACGATAAACCGAACATAAACTTTTTATAATTTGCTCTTAAACCAATTACACCATAAACATCAAAACCTACAGGTTGAGTTGAGTACTCTTGCTCAACAACCTGAGAAAGAACGCCTAATATCAAAAAGCCTACACCTATTTTTGGCATAATGCTCCATGATTTATTTATCTCTATATACGGTTGAGCTAAAACAGTGTATTTAAAATTCAAACTTCTATACTCTGCCTGTATATAATCTATCCCTGCCTCCATAGCAAAATACTTGTTTACCTGCCAACCACCAAGTAGATTAATTGCAAAACCATTAACGTAATCTCTATTTTTCATATTAAGACAATTATAATCAAGAATAGAGTTATAACAAGTATATCCTCCTCCACCCATCAGATAAAAAAAACTTACTTTCTGTTTTTCAGTTTCTAACGCTCTCAGTTTCTTTATCTGTATAACCTCTTCTTGACTAGGTTCTTTTTCACTTATACTCTCATCTGCTAATACAACTGTACTTGTTAGAAAAGAAAAAAATAAAACAAGTAAGCATAATCTGTAAAACATCATCTTATCTCTCCTTTTTCTAAAAACCCTATTATATTTTATTAATCAAAACTATCTTCTCACTACTCTTTCCTACTAAAATATATCTAATTCATATCCGTAATTTTCTCATATTTTGAACAGTATGTTTTAGAATTATTTGAACATAATTTATTGTAAACTGAATTGAAGTTGTGGCAAGCAGAGTCGTTATTTCCTGCACATGCTTGTCTGTATAAGAACAACGCTTTATCGTAATCCTTAACTACACCCTCTCCTTGCAAATACATATTGCCTAAATTATAACAACCATCTATATGTCCACCTGAACAAACTTTTTCATATATTTTACTCGCTTCAACTTTATCTTTTTTAACTCCGAAACCTTCATCATACATAACTCCAAGATTGAAGCAACTACCTATTCCACCTCTTTCACAAGCATCTCTATATATACTAACAGCCTCTTTAAGGTCTTGAGTAACTCCTAAACCGTACTGATACATATATCCTAGATTTGAGCATCCTTTTATTGATCCGTTTTCACAAGCCTCTCTAAACAGTGATAACGCTTTAACATTATTTTGCTCCACCCCTTGTCCTCCGTGCAAAACTCGTCCTAGATTGCTACACGCATCTACATCTCCATCGTAGCATTTATCCAAAAATGTTACAGCTATCTTATCGTATTTTCCAGCATATCTAGAACTTGCTGCAAATAAATCTTTAAGCCTTGTACAAGCATCATCAACACCTTCGTCACAAGCGATATCATACATGTAGCCTGCTTCTATATAATCTACAGGTACGCCTTCGCCAGTTGCATACATATCTCCAAGCTCGTTACATGCTTCTATATCGCCATCATCACATGCTTTGCCATATAGCTGATTAGCTTTTTTGTAATCTACTGACACGCCTCTGCCGTAATAATATATAACACCAAGATTATAACAGCCTCTAGCATTTCCTTCATCACAAGCTTTGCTATATAGTTCACTAGCTTTTTTGTAATCTATTGATACTCCCTTGCCCGTTGCATACATATCTCCAAGCTCGTTACATGCTTCAATATTGCCATCATCACATGCTACTGCATACCTTTCTGCTATCTTTGTAGCATCTGTAAAATTTAAATAAATCAGTACTGCGCCTAATAAACAAAAAATAGCAATAAGAACCTTCATTAAACACCCCTTAGTAAAACAATCATATATTCTCTATTAACTTACTTGATGTGATCTTAGTTATATGAACATCACTGTTATGAACGCTCTTACTACTAGTAGTAGTTTGATTTCTATATCTAATGTACTCAAAACTATTATACTTACTATTTATCTTAGATATCCAAGCGATTTCATTATCTAAATTACTGTGATCTGAAAGGCTGAAACATAGTATCAAATTTTCGCACCTATCATTAAATAATTTCTCGTCTTTCAACTCCACAAGAGTATCAAGCATTGCTTCAATTAATAACTGTTTAACCTTTGCAAACTTATCGCTATCTACCAATAACATATTCTCAAACAGCATTATATTCATAGTTTGTAAATTAGTCGTATCAAATGATCCATCCCAATCACTCGTATTCCACTTACAATGTAATGACTTTATCTCATCTTGATTGTCGCCAATGAATTCTTCTAAATTAGATGACGTATTATACACAATAGATATACTACCTATCCCCTCATCTGATAAGATCCCATATCCACTCAATTTTTCCCCGCTAAGTGATAAATATGTTGCTGTGATTTCACTTTTTAATAACATCTTGAACTCTAAAATTTTTTCATTTTTCATAGCTATTTCTACCTTGAACAAGATTTCTCAGAAATAGTAAAATGTATCTTGTTATAATTTTTATTAAAACCAATATAACCTTATAGCTTAGGGCTAGTATAACTTATTTAGTAAATTATATTCTCAAACCTCTCAATGATCTCAAAGAACGTTATATGCCTAGTAAATTGAATACCTTATTCGCACTGTTCAACATCTCTAAAGATACACAACCTTCAGAGCTACCTCCATCACAAGCCTTTTTATAAAACTCTTTAGCTTTACTTTCATCTTGCTTAACACCATCTCCACTTGCATACATTAAACCAAGCTTATAACAGCTTTTTGCGTTTTTATCCTTACACTCTTCACTATACTTAATAGCCTCTTTTTTATCTTCTGCGTACGATACAGAAACAGTAACCAACTCCATAAACATAAACATAAATACAAACAAAATCGTTAAAAATTTCATCGCTAAATCCTCCTCTATAAATTTATAATAAATTATTATATACGAGATGACATAAATTAAAAAGCTAAAAATTGTATTTTAGATAATTAGAAAATAGAGAAACAGATCCTTTCTACATAGAAAATAAGTACCCAATTATATATTATAAAAATCGAAAAAGTAGTTAAAAAAATATTGTATAAATAAAAAACCCTTTACATTAACTTTAATATAAAGGGTTCATTAATTAATCGATTTGACAAAATATTATAATCTTTCCATACGACTACTTATTAAACTTAGATACAATAAATTGATAGTAAGCTTTAAGGTAGTTCTGTAATCCATCAAGTCTAGCAGTAGAACTATCTTTTAAATCAGTATTAATTATCTTATCAAAACTCATAGATGTATTTCCATCACCTGTAATCATCGTAACGTAATCACCGTTAAAAATCATTGCTAACGAACTCTCATCTTTACAAAATAACGATCCTTTTTTTGACACATTATCAAACTTTGCAATATCATATAATGTTTGAGACATATCTAAATGACTTGTAACATGATCTATATCAATGGTTTTCTCAATTTTTGGAGAGTATATCATTAACGGTATCAAGTAGTCGTACGGATACGCAGCTGTAGTGCCAAGAGCCACACTATGATCGGATGCAATAATGAAAACTGTATTATCAAAATATGGCTTATCTTTGATTGAATTCATAAACTCACCTATCGCCCAATCTGTATATATAACCGAATTCTTAAATTGTGCCTCTGCACTAGATTTTGGATCAAATCTATTGAACTCTGACGGTAACTGCTGAAATGGTGGATGTGTTGTAGCTAAAAAAGTAAACGCTAAAAATGGATCACTATTTTTACTGCTAAGCTCATCTAGTTTCCCCGATAAAAACATTAATGTTTCATAATCCCAACCAAAATATGCTCCATCTTCATCTTCATAATCTAACAGCATAGGCATATCCTCTTGTCCATAATACTCTTGAAAACCTAAACTTTTTGATATAGAGTCTATATAATATGATCTTCTTTTAGCACTCTGGACAAGTAGAGTATTATAACCGTTCTCTACAAAAACTTGTCCGATATTTCCAGTAATATAAGACTCCAATCCAAACCCTATCGCTGGAAGAGAATTTATCGGAGGGATACCTGTCATTACCGCCTGTAAAGATTCAATAGATCTTCTGTTAGGTGAGTAATGATTATTAAACTTAATACTCTTTAATGATAAATTATCAATGTTTTTTGTTATACCTAAATTATTGTTACTAAAAGAATCTATTAAGGGTGATGGTATCCCCTCAAGCATAATAAAAATAATATTTGTACCTTTCTTAGATACCTTCTCCATAATATTACTATTACATTGATCTCTACCTAGAGTAAAATTATCTATTATCTCTTCTGCTGTTGCATTATCAAAAAAATTAAACTTTGATAGATCTATAAGTCCATCATCGCTATACTTAACCATCGAGAATACACCATTAAGTTTCAGATTGCCTAACGTTGTATCTTTGTCAAACGCATCAATAATATTAATCGGTTTGAAATCTAGGTTACCTCTAATAGGTATATATAATAAAGGTATAATAGTAATAAATATTAGAATATTAAATGGCATAAATTTTAAATCTGGTTTTAATTTTATATTTACAAATTTATTAAAGAAATAACCTAACACAATACACGCTATAGTTAATATAATAATTGGAAAAATATACGATGGCATAATATCAAGAATATAACCTAAATCATTGGAAAGCAGAAAGAAATCATTTGTGATATGTCTACCTCTTTCTATATAAAAACTCACATCTGATCCTGTTGCAATTACTATCAAAACATATTCTATAAATACGCACCATAACAGTATCTTATGGAAAATCATATTTTTAATCGGTAGAAGCAAGAGAACAATCCATGGAGAGAATAACGTTAGAAAAATAGATAAATCAAAACGTAATCCACCTATAAACGTTGATACTATATCCCCTGTAGAATATTTTGAAAACGTATCAAAATTAATAATATATAACGTCGCTCTTGCAACTGTAAATATGAGCAACCCTATAAGAATAACAATTAAAACTTTTAAGTATCTATTCACCTATTCTCTCCTAATAAATTAATTGCTTTATCTAACTACTAAACTTTTGTAAGTAGTATACATACATTTATATAATATTATAACAGCTTACAGCATTGAACTATCGCAAGTTTTACTAGATTTGTAAAGAGATTTTTAGCAAAGATTATTTATTTATCTTGCAGTATGATACGTTATAGAGATCTCAACCGTTATTATGTTGGTACTCATACCTGCCTTAACTGATTGCACAACATTCTCTATTGATGCTAAATATTACCTCGATATCTCGGTTAAATCTGTTGATGATATCAAGGTGTCGTTTGATAAGGTAAAATCAAGAATAGGTAATTCTGGATATGTTAAGACTACAAATGAATGTAAGTTTTATCTGGATGAAGATATACTTGCTAAAGAAAAGGCACAACGATCTAGTTTCCTGTTAATGAGAAGGATTATGCAAATATCCTAAATGATCTAACTGGACGGTTATATATAATCACAGAACCAAATAAATATCTCAAAGTTATACGGTACTGTTCTGATCCTTAGTAATTTTTACTAGCACTAATATCATGGTGGGGTAGATTAATCTCTATCCAACCTTCTGAAACTTCTAACTATATTTATAAAAACAGTACACCTTCAAAATCTCAACTACTACTACCTACTACTTACTATTTTTGTGATCTAACAGAACTTCATAAAGATCACAACCAGTATTACTTCCCATCTCACAACCATCTTTTGAGAAAATTAATCCTTTCTCTATATCCATCGGAACGCCTTTATTATTACTATAAATTAATGCAATAGCTGTGCAACCCTGAGCTTCGCCACCGTTACAAGCTTTCTCATAAAACTCTAGAGCCTTTATATAATCTATAGGAAAATGATCGCCTCGCTTATAGAGATCACCTAGATATGCACAACCTAAAGCGTATCCACTATCACAAGCTTTACTATATGCTAGCATACCCTTTTTATAATCGGCTTCTACATATTCAGCACGATCATACATATGACCAGCACCGATACACGCATCAATAACTCCACCTTCACACGCTTTGTTGTAAAGTTCAGCTCCTTTTTCATAATCCTGATTTACGCCTTGACCATTATTATACATACCACCAAGACTGTAACAACTCTCAAAATTGTCTGCCTTGCACTCTTTATTATATTTCCTAAACAACTCTTTATGCTGTTTTTTAATCAACTTCTCATCATCTGCATGCAATACAGAAACATTAACTAATCCAAAAAACATAAACGTAATCATAAAAACAACTGTAAAAAAATTCATCTATAAAAGCCTCACTATTAAAAAAATATTATATATAAATATATCTTATAATATAATTCAGAAAGTTGAAACCAATATTTTAAATGTAAAAAAAAGAGGATGTCGTTCAACACCCTCTAACTTATATTTATAATAAATTTTTCTGCTTTTAAAATTTTAACGCAAATAACCTAAATATTATTTCATCATTTTGTCAGATAATATCTTTTTAAATTTGCAAGCATTCTCATTACCTAAATCACAACCTTTCTCTGATATATGTAATGCGTTATCGTAATCAACTGCTACACCCTCGCCTATCGCATACATCATCGCAAGATTGCCACAACCATCAGGATTATTACCATCACAAGCTTTTGTATAAAACTCAACAGCTCGCTTTGAATTCTTCTCTACACCCTCACCGTTCGCATATATTAATCCAAGTTCAAAACAACTATTAGTATCACCACTCGTACACTCTTTATCATATTTAGCAACAACCTTGCTATCTGCATACGACACAGAAACATTAACTAATGCCAGAAACATAAACATAAAAACAACTGTAAAAATTCTCATCTAAAAACTCCCTTTACTAAAAATCATGATCTAAGTGTATACGAAATAACATAAATTGAAAAGTGATTAATCATATAGTAAATATCAAAAAAGGATTACAAAAATCTTCTTACTTTATATTTGTAAAAAAATTGCTACTCTCAATACCTTAATATCTAAAAAAACTAAAATTATTTACTCTCCATCTCTTCTTCTATCAATCTATAAATCTCACACCCTTCTTCATCTCTAAGATCGCAACTCTTTTTTGATAATCTTAACGCTTTATTATAATCAACTGATATATGCTCCCCTATCGCATACATCATCGCAAGATTATTGCAACTTGCAGTAAAGCCAGCATTACATGATTTACTATAAAGCTTGCTAGCCTTTTTATAATCAGCAACTACACCTTTATTGCTCTCATATATAACTCCAAGATTGAAACAAGCTCCTGCATATCCACCATCACAAGCCTTCTCATAAAACTCTACTGCCTTCTTATAGTCGATCGGTACATCTGTACCCATCGCATACATAACACCGATCTCAAAACAGCTCTCTGGACTTCCAGCAATACACGCTTTATTAAATAACTCGACAGCTTTTTTACGGTCAACTGCTACCCCATCACCATTATAGTAACAACCACCAAGATTGTAACAACCATCTACAACTCCACCGATACAAGCTTGTTTATATAAGTCACTCGCTTTTTTACGATCAATAGGAGCTCCATCTCCTTCAAAATACATTACTCCAAGATTAAAGCAACCTATCAAATCCCCTCCATCACAAGCCTCTGTAAATTTATCAAATAACTCTTTGTCATCTGCATGCAATACCGAAATATTAATTACAGCAAACGATAGAAACATAAAAACAATTACAAAAAATCTCATACTAAATCCTCTCCATAAAATACTGTGATAGCTTTATAGATAATATATCATAACTTTAAAAAGTTAATAGCTATATTTTAAACCATAAAAACTTACATCTATTTATATACGCTATATTACTCGTACCATTAAACTATTATCATATTAAAACATCAACATAATTGACTTTTTAATCTATCTATGAAAGAATAGACTAAATTATACGATATTAGTGTTAATATTATATAATAACAATACAGGCGCGACGCAATTTTAAAGTACGCATGATATTCCTATATTTATCTTATGCAGCACACTAGACTAAGCTTTGAGGCGCAAGATGAAAATGTTTAAAACCCGTTTCTTTTTAAAATTGTTCTACTCTATCGTAATTATATTTCTGTTTACTGCTTTTACATTTTTAAACTCATAAATGATATAGATAAAACGTAACATAATAATATATAATTTGATATACAAAAATATTGTCTAAAACAAATAATACAACTATACTTAAACTCAAGTTAGATAGGTTAGTTGATAATCTATATTGGCTCGAAATAAATGATGTGATAAATATGGAAATAGAAATTGAATTTAAAAATATTTTAGATATTGATAGAGACACTCAACTTAAAATTCGTAACTGGCGTAATCATGACGATGTACGCAAATATCTGTTTAATAGCAATCTTATAACTGAAGAGGAACACTTTAACTGGCTTACATCGTTAAAAAATAACGATAAAAACCTATACTTTATTGCATATAAAAAGAATACTTCTATTGGAGTTGTTAATGCTACAAAAATTGATAACATAAATAAAAGTTGTGATGTAGGTATATATTTGAATCCAGATTATTTTTTTAAAGGTTTAGGTTCGTATATATATCGCTTATTTATTGAATATATTTTTAACAACTTAAATGTAGAAAACATAAAATGCGAAGTGTTAGGGGAAAACATTGCATCTTTAAAACTGCATAGAAAAGTAGGCTTTGTAGAGGATATAAAAAGAAAAGAGATTATCCATGATAATAAAACAACTAATGTACATCTATTTGAAATATCTAAAGCTATAACTTCTTAATTAAAAATTAGAGATAAAGTAAATAACTTTCTATATAACACAAATTCATTCATCTATTGATTAGAAAAGTTATATTCTAATCTATAATAAAATGTTTTAATTTATTAAAAACTTTTCTTTCTGTTAACTCTTCATTGTATTTAAAATAAACTACACAGATATTATTTTCAGAACATAATTGTTTCTTTAGTATATCTCTTTTTTTATTTTTTTCAAACCCCTCTTCTCCACCAAAAATAGATATCGGTTTATAATGTTGTTCACCCTGATATTCAATCGCTAATTTTAATTCAGGAATAAAAATATCTAACCTCTGCCTTCCTAGCCAATCTGGGCTAGCCTCTCTAATAACTTCATATTTATCGAATAACATTTTTACTGTATTAAATAAAAATGTTTCATTTACCCATCTTTCGCCAATTTTAGGATAATTTAATATCTCTCTAATCTCATTTTCAGCTTCTCTATCAATTCTTTTATTCTCTTCAATATATTCTTCATTAAAACTATCTATCTTGCCTTTTTCTATTGCAAGTTTTTCAATATAAGCTCCATAAACAACTTTTATTTTACTACCATACATACTGCTACAGTATGTGAATGATGGTATTTTATTAGTGCAAAAATGACAAATACCCTTTTTATAGTTTGCAGTAGAGAAAGAGTCTAGAAATTCTTTCTTATGAGTACCGATATTTATCTCCTCTTTAATTTGACTCATATAGATATAAAAACTATCTTTAAAACATTCACAAAAAAATAGATCTCTACAAACTTTGCATTCAAATTTTAACCACCAATCATATCCACCATGCATAAAATCTTGAAGTAACTCGCCATCACATAAATGATCTTTGTGAGTTGAATAAATCTCATTAAATATTTCTTTAGGAATGAAAAAAGAATTGATTCTTACTTTAAATTTATTTTTTGTCTTTAACTCTATTTTTTTTATGCGTACAGCAATAAAAACATTATTTGCATATTCAATTTCTAAGTATTTAGTTATTGTTGGTTCATTAAGACATAATTCATCTACTTGTTTAGTTGTATTAATTGTTACCTCAACATAATGAGTTAGAAATCCTTTTTTTGATAATTCTTTTAAATTCGATGTTTTCTTTGTCTCAAAGCTTCCTAACTCTATCTTCCACTCAATTATATTATCATCTATAAGATAACTACAAAAAGACTGTTCTATAGATGCGAGTATTATATCATTTAAGCTTTTAGATGAATTCATTTCATTATTAATATTTAATGCAAGTATCTTCTTACCAATATCTAGAGTAACATTCATTACATGCTCCTATTTATAAGTCACAATGCTTTAGAAAACTTGGTGTATTACTTCTAAAATCACTAATCATATCTTGTATATTATAATTAAAGATTATTTAAGTTATTATAGATTGATTTCTTTTTGGAATTTCTATAACTGAATGTTACAGAAATAAACCGTATAGAGTATAAAATGCCCAAGGCCGGACTTGAACCGGCACAGCCTTGCGACCGAGGGATTTTAAATCCCTTGCGTCTACCTATTCCGCCACTCGGGCTGATTTTATATTCCTTACGGAAAAGTATAATTACATAATCTTACGTTTTTGTCAATACTCTAAAAAATCTTTAGTGTATAAGCCATGAAGACGTCTATTAAAAGTTGCAAAACGTCTTCAATACAAATACCTATATATGTTGAATTACTAGATCAATATAGCACCTATGAAGATACTGCACTCATCAATCAGATGTTATATATGGATCGCCCGTTATCGATATGGGATATAAAAAATCTAACGCTTTACGATAAATCGATAAGAACATTAAGAAAGCGTTTGAACTCGCTTGTATGTAGAGGGATTTTAACAAGAACAGCACACCCTACTCTATACAATAAATCTTATTATACGGCTAACAAAAATATCCTTATACCTACAAGCAATAAACTTGTAACCTTGATCGAATCTAAAGATATGGTACACGGCGATTATCACTCTGCAGCTGTTATCAATCATTTCAGAGGTTTAGTATCTGCTGAGAAAGATAAGGAAACTATATCGGTAGCAGAGATATCATCTAAACTACAAATGGATATATCTACAACATCGATCAGACGACGTATCGAGGTTTTAGAAAGATCAGGTATTTTTAAACGTAAACTTATTGGACGTGTATATGAGTATGAATTAAATAGCGATCTACTACTACAGAATTATACTCCAGAGTTGATCGCTTACGCTTCAGATAAGTTGGCAGATATTTTCACTATATACTTAGAGAATAAAAATAAATATATCCCTAAAGGTTTAAAAGAATCATTCACACGTTTATTAGAAAACGGATACGATTTTGTATCGATAAAACATATCATCGCATATCTTGGGCTTGGTAAAAGCGATTACACAAAAAGTATCTTCACAGTAAAAAATATAAAAACGCATTATGAAGACCTTGCATATAAATCATCTAAAGAGTTATCGAAAAGAAAAGCTAACAGGTACATCTATAAACTGTTAAACGGTTTAATAAATTTCACTAATACCGTTGCTGTTGCAATAGCTCCAGTAGTTACAGCTAACGCCTCATTAGAGCATCTATTATGGTTTGAGGTAGATAAACTTGTTAATAGTCGTATCGCTCCTCTAAAGGCGTTATACAACAAGTATAGTTATAATACTGGACTTGATTATGAAGATTTAATAAATGAATGTAAACTGTTTCTATTTAAGAAATCTAAAAATAATAATATATCTCCTGATCAAATAAAAAGTACAACTATACATGGATATATCCGTCAATACTGTAATAGTCTGCGATCTAACTCTAGCAATGTAGAGATTGATAATATCGATCATCTACCTGCCTTAGAGTTTCAAAACGATCTACACAGCGATATAGATAATTACGATTACGATAATGTTATGGATAAAGTATCAGACAAGTTCAAAGATATCCCTGAGAAAGCTATGGCGATTATATTAGATATGCTTGGAGCTGACGGTATCAAACTAACTCAACGTGAGGCTTCAAAGAAGTATAGCATACCGTTAAGCTCATTTAACAACTATATTAAACCGTACTTCGATGCTGTTAAGCGTATCGCAGGGATCGATATAGAAATAGAGGAACACTCCTCCTCTTAACCGATATAGAGTAATCACCGTACCTAAAACCTATCAAACACCATTTAATTCGATAAAAATACACTCTAACAGTACCACTATATCTAAAATTAAGTATTTATCGTAAAAATCAATCTAAAAAAATAGTAAAACCACCTAAAAACAGAAAAAACAACGATTTTTATAGTATTTATTACTCTATGCACCACTTTTGACCAACTATCAACTAAAAAGCACCAACTATCCCCCATTTTTAACAGGTATAGAGAAGATTTAAGATAAAGGTATTCTTATCTTTACTAATTAAGAATGTTTAATCCATAAAAAAATATGTTGTTAATTTATACAATTCTCGAACAAGCCTCTGATATATAAGGGTGAGAGGAATTTATTTATGATAGATAATAAACTAATTGATTTTACAAGTTGCGATATAGAAGAGATTAATTCTTACGTTGAATCTATATCGAATAAATATAACCTTTCAACTGATAGCATATTAGATACTTTACAGATCATATTAAGTGAAGTTCTCACAGAAGAGTTAGGTTACAAAGTTATTGCTAAGATGAGTAGCACAACCCTTTCTATTTTTGGATCTATAAATCAACACGGTATAGAGAATGAATTTCAATTATCGTTAAATAATATTAAAAAACATCATATCAAAAAAATCTTTCAACTGTTTCTTCAAAAATTATCAGCACAAGAAGAAGAGAAAATTTTAGAAAAATATAAGTATCTAAAAAGATCTATCGTTCAAGGCAAGATAGTGAAAAAGCATAATAATGAATACCTTGTAAGCATTATCACAAATATAACTGAAGATGAAGAAGTAGAAGTTATAGCTCATTGTAACAAAAACTCATTTTTTAAAAGTGAAACAGAAGCACTACAACCTAGTGAATTATGGTTTCAAGTAAACAATGTGAAAGTTGAAGAGTATGAAGGCGTATATAGACTAGTAATAAGTTTAACAAGAAAGAGTATGGAACTTCCTTTACAGTTCATCAAACAAACTGTCAATGATAGCACCTTAAAATTAAAAGCAATGTATCGTGCAAACGGTATTTATAAAATAAGAACATCAAGGAAAATTCCTAAATCAACATTAGAGATACTGTACAAAGAATTTAAAGATGAGAAATTTATTTTTAAGTTAGATCAAAAAACGGTTGGTATTAATAATGGATAAAGAAAGAAACCTACAACTTGGTATGGGATATCATCTAAAACGTATAGCTGATCGTAAGGTAGTTAAAATATCAATACCTGCAACGCACAGAACAAGTCATATGTGGGTATTTGGTACAACTCGTGTCGGTAAGACTAAATTGCTTGAGAGTATTATTGAACAAGATATACCAGCTGGTTTAAGCGTTGTTATTATCGATCCTAAAGGCGATGACGGTTTATTTTCTAAAGTTGTGCAAGTTGCTAAAAAGTGTGGCCGTCTATCTGACTTGATGTTATTCACTCCGATCTTTCCAGAGTGTAGCGTACATTTTAATCCTCTAAAACATTTCTATATGATAGAGGAACAAGTGGCTCATATTATCTCAGGAATTGCAGCAGGTAAAGAACCGTTTTTTAAGAATGTTGCTTATGAAGTTACTTTAGCACTTGTGATGACTGATAATTTAATTCGTGGATATGCAACTAACAACTCTAAAACTTTAACACCGTTCTCACTCATAAATGTTCTAAATGAAATGAGCCATGAAAAGATAGGAAAACTGATCGGTAAAGTATCATCATATAACACACCAGAGGCAACACAGCTATCAGCTAATTTAGAAAAAATCTATCAATCAGGACAAGATTATTACAATAAAGTGTCAAGCAGTTTACGTGTTGCATTAATGGAGTTATGTAACGGTAATATCGGTGAAGTTATCGGTAAAACATCTACAAATAAATTTATAGATCGTATCGAAGAAGGCAAGCCTACAATATTTGTCGTGCAGTTAGGATCAATGCTTACACGTCAAGCAGCACAGACAGCTGGCAAAGTTATTCTATCATCAATTCAAGCGTTAGTCGGAAGAAAACAAGCATCAGGTAAAAAATTATACCCACCACTTACAGTACATATAGATGAAGCACAATCTGTTTTATATCAAGGTATTGATGAGCTATTTGCAAAAGGTGGTTCAGCTGATTTGTTGTTACACGGATATTGCCAATCAGTATCACAGATGTATAAGGAGGTAAATAAAGATTACGCTCACTCTATTTTAGATAACTGTAACACTAAGATTTTCTTGAGAGTATCGGACGCTATAACATCTAAATTTGTATCAGATCACTTCGGAATGAAGGGAGGCTTTTCTCCTATGCTGAACGGTTCAGGATCGATGGGTTTTAGACAAGCAGAAGTTGAGTCAGTTAGAGCTAAAGAAGTTATGGATTTAGATCCTAGAAGATTTTATATGCTTGGATATAACGGAAATTATTACGGCATGACTAACACCGTTTCAAAGCAAACATTAAAGATAAAATTTCCTGAAAGCAAGTTAGAAAATAATAGCAACACAGCATGATTACAGTAAGAGCAATTGTACCTCTAATTTTTCTATTGATGGCAATACTCTTACTAATAAAAACATTTGTAAGAAGTAGATCAGATGATATCGAAGTTATTGATCTAACTGATCTATGCAAAATATGGATAGATGATCAAAGCATTGATGAAGTTCTAGCACCTATTAAAATTGAAGATAAAAGTGAAAAAGAAGAGATCGTATCAGAGGATATAATCAACATGAGTGATTTGACAATAGAAGAGGATACAACCGTAAGCATAACAGAAAATTTTCTAAGTTTGATTAGAGAGAAAATAAATATCGTAAATAGTAGTAACGAATTAGACGTTATTACGTTTAATGAGAGTGTTTATATTTTACGAGGCACAGTTTTAAAAATTGTAGATGAACTACATATCGATGAAGAGGTTTTAATAGCTGAATTAATAAAATGTGAGATCGCTAGATCATCATACAAGCTATATAAATATTTCTATGATGACAGTTTAAAACCTGATGTAAAAAAGACATTGGTTATTAAAATTGATGAGTGGATGGAGCAGTACGAAAGCAGAAAAGGAAACGATTTTAAAATAAAAAATATTGAAGAGGTCATCAAAAAGTAAATGAAAAAAAATAACAGAACTAATAACCGTAGCAGTCAGAAAATATTAATTCTACTTCCGATACTTGTAGTAGTGGTTGTTACATTAAAGCTAGTTATCGGTGGCAACAGTTCAATCAGTATAGATAAAACTATAGAACTATTATCTAACCGTTTTGATATCGATGCAGGCTCACTATCTATATCAACTATCAAAGGTGTAGATGGTTTCTATGAAGTTGTTCTAAACACTAGCCATGAAGTTTTCTATTCAGATAAGAACGCTGAGTATATTTTTCTAGGTAGATTAATTGATAAAGACGGAAACGATGTAACACTTATTAAAGAGCAAGAGTTAGAGAAAGGAAACGTCAAACAACTACTATCAGATATCGATTACAGTAAGGCAGTTGTGATAGGAACTGGCGATGTTAAAGTTATCGAGTTTACAGATGTTGAATGTTCTTACTGTTTAAAAGCTGAAGGTTTTTTTGATGATAGTATCGTAACAAGATATATATTCTTTTCACCTCTTAATCCAAATAATATTACTTCAAGAGAGAAGTCGGTTCATATCTTATGTTCAGATAACCCTACTACTGCATACAAAGATATTATAAGTGGGACAGTTACAAAACTTAATAGTTGTGAGAAAGGTAAACTACTGCTTGATGATCATCTACAATACTCAAAATCTGCATCAGTTAGAGGAACTCCACATTTTATCTTTCCTCAAGATCACTCAATTATCATCGGTGCTGATCCTAAGATATTAGATAAGATTAAATCACTTGGTGGTAAGTCGTAATGTTTAGCTTATTTTCAACTCTACTGCTTGCAACATCTCTATCATCGCCGTTCGGTTTTAGTGATGAGATGGTAGTAAATGAGATCGCATATCGAAGATTAAAAGAGGCTGAACATAATGTTGTATGGGCGAACAATCTTATTAAATTAGATAAATTAAATTTAGTAAGAATTATAGATATTTCGGAAAATCAAAGTTGGATTGTTGATACTCTAAACGGACGGATTATCAAAGAAGAGCTGTATCTCAAAGAAGTTAGGTTGAAAGAGATAGAGGCTAAAAAAATAGATGATATTGCAAACGCTACTAGATTAGAAAGGTTAAGAAATATCGGTTCATCTGATCTTGTAATCACGATTGATGATGATGGAAATATCGTTCAGTTAAAAAATTCTAAAAGTGAAGAGATAGCGATAGGTAATGAGAAATTTATTATCAATTTTGAAGTAGGCAAACATACTCCAATTGATAATTTTGATTTCATAGATCAATTGGATTTTTCAGTAACAGATAAGTTATCAGTTACAGGTTTTGCATCTCCTGATGGTTTAAATCCTAAGATGCAAGTTGATTTAGCATATAGAAGAATGCAGGTAGTAAAGGACGCGTTAATTAATCGTGGCTACACGGTTGTTGATGAGTTAGGTATCGTTTGCCCTAAAAATATTGAGCGTTCAAAATGTTGGAAAACAGAGATAGAGATAGATAAATAAATATGGTTGTACTGAGGAAGTAGATGAAGAGTTTATCAGCTGAAGAGAAGAAGAAAAGAAATTTAATTGTCGCAGGTATTTTAGTTGTTGTATCAATTCTATTTTGGGTTGTGCTTGATACGTCGCCTGATGTGAAAAAAGATACTGATGCACCTGATATAAAAATTATTGATGATGAAGCTACGCTTGAGGATTCATTTCGTCAACGTTATGGAACAGAGCTTGAACAGATCAAAAAAGATCTTGATGATATCGATAATCAATCTAAAGCTTTTATAGAAGAAAATAGATTGTTACAAGAACAGAATTTAGCGTTACAAACTGCAAAATTATTAGAAGAAGATAATAGTACTGATGATCTTAGCGATGATGAAAGTTACACCTTTCCACCAGCTACTGATTACGATGAGAACACGGAGTTCAACTCTAATAATATTAATCAAGGTATACCTCCTGTTGTAACGGTTATGACTGGATTGATTAGTGTCGGATCGCCTATATCATCAACATCATCAACTGATGAGATCAGTAACGCAAGTAACGGTAATAGAGCGAGTAAGAACGATCTTATAATCCCTACAGCATCATTTATGCGAGGCGAATTATTATCAGGAGTAACTGCTCCAACTATGGGTAAAGGAACATCTGATCCTGTGCCTGCAATAATTAGAGTAACCGATTTAGCACGTCTACCTAATTTTTATAGAGCTGATATAACCGAGTGTTTTATCTTAGTTGAAAGTAAAGGAAGTCTAGCAACAGAGATGGTATCTATGCGACTTAAAACTTTATCGTGCAAAGATGTGAACGGCAAAACTATTGAGCGAAATATAGATGGCTATGTTACTGGCGAGAACGGTATGGAGGGTTTACGAGGGCGTGTTGTATCGAAACAAGCGACGATTTTAGGGCGTACATTTATCGCATCATTTATGTCAGGATTAGCTGAAGCGTTTGGAGAGAGTACTCAATCAATTATCACATCTCCGTCAGGTACATTGACAACTGTTAATCCAGGAGACGCATTAGAAAGTGGATTATGGTCAGGTGCAGCAGGTGCTACAAATAGGCTTGCAGAGTTCTATATGGATTTAGCAAATGAGATGGTTCCAGTGATAGAGATTAATGCAGGCCGTAAAGTTGATATCATCTTTTTGAAATCTGTAAATCTATCTTCATCTACATCTAAGGAGATCAATTAAATGAGATTAATTTTAATAATTATAGCAACTGTAACACTTCAAGGTTGTGCAATATTTATGCCTTACTCAGAGAATTTTTCATGTGAGCGTGGGATCGGTGAAGGCTACTGTGGTTCTGTATCTGACAACTACGAATATTCAACTAAACTAAATAGTAGCAAATAGTAAAGAGGTCATAAATGAACAAGAATTTTAAATATACAATAATCACTATATTACTAATATCGACAATCGGTTGTTCTAAGAGCAAGTTAATTAATGTCTACTCTGAAGATCAGATCGCATCTATGAAGATAGAAGAGATTATCGATAATGATGATTTAACAAGTAAAGAGAAAGCAGATCTTCTACAGATAAAAATAGCAGAAGATATGGCAACTAAAAAGAAGTCTGTAGATATAGAGAAAGACACGAAACTTGCATCGATAATTAGTAAGCCAGTTGCACCGATGCGTACCTCTCCAACTATATTAAGAATACTTTTACTACCTTATGAGAATTCTGAAGGAGTGCTTAATTCATGGAGATACTCATTTTTAAAAGTTGATGATGGCGACTGGATATTATCAGATCATCTTAACGCAAAAACAATCGGTGGCAATAAAATATTAACTCCATTAGATATAAATAAATCTGAGGTTATCAATCGTGACTAACTCTGATCCGAACATATATTCTACATTAATTGATAGAGATAGTCTGCCTCTACCGTACTATAAATATAATGAAGATGATTATATTTTTCATAACGCTGATGGTGGCTTATCTATTGTCTTTCTATGCAAACCGTACGGTGGTGCAGGTGTTGAGTCTGGACTTATATCACTTATGAGTTCTATTCCTGAAGGAGCTGCAATACAGTTACTTCTATACTCATCTCCTGATATAACAGATTTAATCGATAGATGGAAAACGATCAAGACAGTTGATGGAGATTTATATAGATCAACAAGAGATAGTTACGCTGATTTTATAGAGAGTAAAGCGAAAGAGATCATGTCTCCTAATATGCGTGTTCGTATATCTGATTATAAACTTGTGATAACGATAAGTTTAGGTGGTAAATCTGATATCTTCTCATTAGGCGATAGAGTAAAAAACTTATTTGGTGGCAAAAAAAATAAAGATTACAAAAATGAATATATGGAAAGATATGAGAAAATGAAGGAGTTACACGGCAGGTTATCGGCAGCATTAAAGGCTGCAAATCTGTTTCCTGAGAATGTTGATCCTGATAAATTAATTCGTATAGTTTATCCTCTATTAAATCCTAATCATGATTTTAGAAATATTCCAAGATGGAAAGGATCAGAAGATATATCTGATAACTGCGTTGCAAATGATACCGTCTTTGAAGTTGCTCACGATCATATCCGTTTTGATAATAGATACTCAAGAAGTATGTCTGTTAAGAATTATAGCTACGATTGGTACTGTGGTATGAGTGAACATTTAATCGGTAATCCGTTCGGTAATCAAACAATTGAGAGCAACGTTCTTTACTGTTTAAATGTAATCAACATCGGTAAAAGTGGTATCAATAAAGTTAAAAGAAAATCACAGATAATTTTATCACAAAATCTTCCTGATCATCTATTCCCTCTTTTAGGTATGAAGAAGAGAGATCTTGCAATGGCTAATAAAGAACTTGAACGTGGTAAAACATTATTCCATATAAACTACTGCATAATCCCTATCGCTAATAGTTACGATGAACTCAACAACGCATCAGGACAACTGCAAGCATACTATCAACGTTTAGGATTTACGATTGAAGAGGATCGATATATTAATCTTCCAGTACTCCTATCAACACTTCCTGGTAACTACGATGAAAGATTTAAAGATGATCTTAAAAGAGGCATTATTGTATTCTTAGAAAACGCAGTTGATCTAGCCCCTGTTGCTGCTGATTGGGGAGGCAATACTGCGACTCCTGAAGTGTTTTTCTTTACCCCTCGTGGACAGTTATTCTCATTCGATTTCTTCGCCTCAAACACAAACTATAATAGTTTTGTAATAGGCACATCAGGAGCAGGAAAATCAGTAGCGTTACAATCGATAGCTATGAACTATTTGATGAGTAATGATCTAGTTAGGATTATTGATATCGGTGGATCGTATGAAAATTTCTGTAATATTTTAGATGGACAGTATATAGATATCAAACCTGAAACACCTATCTGTTTAAATCCATGGACAGATATATCTGATGAAAAAACATTCAATGAGTTTAGTGAGTTTCTAGCTGATTGGTATTGGATGATGGGATCACCAGCTGATTATAAATTATCACAAGAACATGAGAAATATATTAAAAGTTGGCTTGCAATCGCACTTAAAAAATCTTTTGATAAACACGGCATAGATAGTAATGTTGATACCGTTGTTGAGTGCTTACGACATGAAGTTGTAAGGGATAGTAAGATAGGTATTTTAGATGCTCGTATGTCAGATTTCATACAGATATTATCAAGTTATATGAGTACTGGAATTTACGGTGCATTCTTTAACGGTAAAGCTGAGATCACTTTCAGTTCTAACATCGTTGTGCTTGAAACTGGATCGATGGAGAATATCCCTGCACTGCGTGATCCGATAATTATGATCTTAACTTATCATATCTCTAAATCGATCTATCTAGGTCATAACACCGAAAATAAAAAACATCTAGTTATTATAGATGAAGCACATAAATTTCTAGGCAATCATAAAATCGATGGGTTTGTGGAACAAGCGTATCGTAGATTTAGAAAACATAAAGCATCGATGATAATCGGTACACAAGGTTATGAAGATTTATCAGGAGACGCTGGCAATAGTAGTCGTGCAGGTAGAGTTATAATCGATAACTCTGCATTTCAAATATTTATGAAACAATCGCCATCATCTGCTGAGAAACTTAAAAACTCTGAAAGTCATAATTTTGATGAGTATGAAAAAAGTATGATCGACTCAATCAAATCAGTTAAAGGAGAGTACTCTGAAGCTATCTTAATCCATGAAAATTTAAAAGTTAAATTGAGAATAGTTTTAGATCCGTTTCAGAAGAAAATGTTCTTCACCACTCCTGATATGCGTAACTATATTCGTCAGAAAGTGCGTGAAGGAATGTCGTTTATCGACGCATTAAACAGTATGCCTGATGAGTTGATAATATAATGAGAAATAAAAAGATAAATAAGATAGGGATACTACTGGTTTGCATAGCTACCCTCTTGATATTAACGGCAATTACCTTAAAATGTTTTATAGCGATTAGTGGCGATATATCACTTCCCTACTCTATTTGGTTGAAAGGTGATAAGAGTGATCAGTATATAAAAGGTAGTTACGTTATGAGCTATCCTATAGGCACAAGAGCTATCAAATATGATTACATCATTAAACAGATCAGTTGTGTTGCAGGCGATAGATTGACTGTCAAAAAAGATAGTAACATTAAAAATATGTTTTGTAATGATGAGTTAATCGGCGAGGTATTAAGCGAAGATAGAGACGGTAAAAAGATTGAAAGTTTTACGATAAGTGATGAGCTTATAATACCTAACGGATATTATTTTTTATCAGGAACACATAAACGAAGTTACGATAGTCGCTACTTTGGAGTAGTAAATATTGAAAAGATTGTGATAGAAGTTTACCCACTTCTATAAGGGGAATAGATGAGATTAACATATATATTACTGATACTTTTTATACCTACATATCTACTTGCAAAAAGCTATCCGATTTTTGAAGAGGATCTGTTTGAGGCTATTAGTCGCTACAGCGAAACTAAAGAGTTTGAAGAGAAAGTTTTAAAAGATAGAGATGAAAAGGTAAAAACTATTGTAGAGATGTCAGGGATAAAACTGCCAACTGCAACAGATAACTACACTTATAAAATAGTTGATAGTTACACTCTAACGCAAGATATACCGAGGGTTGATAGAGAGGGAAATATTATCGGTGTTCTATATAAAAAAGGATTTAAGTTTAACCCACTTAAATTTATAAAAATAGCTCCACCATCATTAATTATTTTTGATGCTTGCAATATGAAAGAGAAAAAGTATGTACAAAACTTAATTAAAACAAGAAAGAATTTTATGCTTGTATCAGGTGGTTGCGAGCTACAAAATATCGAAGGATTTAGAGAGATGGTTTATTTAACTAATCAAGAGATGATAGATAAATTTAAGTTGAAAACCACTATATCAATAGTTGATGTAAACATAAAGGAGGCAGTTTATGAGATTAAAGTTATCGCTACTAATTAATATTATTTTTCTAACTATCATAACGCCGTCAGTATATGCCGATCCTGCATGTAATGCTGCAATGGGTAGTGGTGCAATTCTTGAAGTGAATAAAAACTTGTTAAAAACAATGAACAATATGGCTCCGCTCAGAATGGGTTCAGTTGAACTTATCTCAGGAGATGATTTGCCGTCAGTTGATAATGTTGATTCTAAGTTCATCTGTTGGTGTAAACGAGGCCCTATTGTTCTTCCTGGCATCGCTATAAGTTTTTGGAACAATGTAGGCATTGTTGAAACAAGTACAATACCGTACTGTTTTCCATCTTTATCACTAAAGATACCTCTAAAGTTCGGAGCAGATATGAGTTACGGACAGCGTAATACTGGTAGATTAGGTGAGAATAAAATCTCTGCACAAACACATTATCTAACATTAAATTTATTAGGTTTGATTAATGAGGCGTTATCAATTTTATGTCTACATTTTGTAGAAGCTCCAACGACTGGTATAGATCATATGAGCGAAGTGTATCCTTGGTGGCAGAACGATACATGGGCTGTAATATTTGCACCTGATAGTTTACTTGTTGCAAACCCTGTTGCACAAGCTGCCTGTTTTGCCGACTCTGCTGCATCAGTATTAAATAAGCCGTTAGATTATCTTTACTGGTGTTACGGCACATGGGGATCAAGATATCCTAATACTGTAACTGTTGGATCAGGTGATGCGATTTCATCATACGCACTATTAGTTGCAAGAACAGTATCATCACAATTCAAATCGTTAAAGATAACTTTAACAAGTGGCAAGCATATGTTTAAAGATTACTGTCAACCAGTACCGTCCTTACTTATGAAAAAATCAGTTGTAAATGTTTTTCCGATCCACCCTATTTTATACGATAAACGGTTATCGATCGGAGCATCATCATTTGTATGGGGAGTGGGACAAGATATGCCAATAAAAAATAAAGGTGTGATGACTTGGGCTGTATATCAGAAACGAGATTGTTGTGCATTATAATTATAAAAGGAGCTACTCATGTTTATAAAGTTTTTACGTTTTTCAACACCATTACTGGTGCTAATATTAATCGTCCCTATCTTCGCAGGTGCAAGCGATATGAGAACTATATCAAACGATGCTGTAGATACGATCGATCTAGGGCAACAAAATAATCTAAAATCTAATAAAGATATGATTGACACATATCAACAGATAGATAACTTTTCAGGTGGCCGTGATAAGAACGCTATATCTTCTAAGCTATCAGGATTGATCGGTGAAACAGAGTCTCACTCATTAGACGGTTCTACATCATTTGATGGACAAATAATATGTGAAGGCAAAACTGCACTTGGCACTATCACATACACTAAAAATAGCAGTAATAAGCGTTTAACAATAAAATTAGATTTAGAAGAGTACGGAAGTAAATCGATATCTAATATCTCATCAATCTGTTCAGATGGCGTTCTATCAAAATCAGGTAGTAACGCTTATGGGTACTCATTTATATTTAATACAACTGGCAAGCTTGATGTTACGTCGCGTTCAAATCTATCTAACTGTGAAGGGATAGATATATATAGTAACTACTCTGCAACAGAAGATGATTACGATATGTTGACTGGTCAAGTTATTAAATTTTTATCAAGCAACACAAGTATCGGAGCTATCGTATCAGAGAAAGAAACGATGAGTGAAAATATCGCAGTTGTTAAATTGATGTCACAGAACTCAACTCTTTGTGGAACAGATACAGTTATTGGTGGAACTGGTTCAGATCTATACTCGTACACCCCACTTGATAAATTATATCAAACAAATATAGATGGATCACTCGCTATCCCTGATGGCTCATCTGCTATTAGCGACTCATTAAGTAATGAAGGCAGTATCTATTATATGATGAATAAATCGCTTGATACAGAGTATGAAGATAATGTATCGATCGGTTCAGCAGATAATAATATATGTGCGATTGAAAATAAAATACTAAGTTCAACAGGTGGATTTATAACCGATGGTGGATGTTCTTTTAATAAAAATATCTGTACACAAATTATCGAAGATAAAGACGGATATAGTCTCTGTATAAGAGAGGCTATTATTACAGATACGACAGCTGGAGGCGATCTATTTAACGGTATCTGTGGTGAGTATAATTTAGAGGTAACTAAACGAAAAGACTCTCCTAATTTTAAGTTTACTATAAATGGTAATGGAGGTATGGACTGTAGTTTCTCAAGTGGTTCAAAAGGTACTATAGATAATATTAGTGAAAACTTAAACTACTATGCAACAAGTTGTACTGATGAAAAATTAGCACTAAACATTAAGCTAACTACAAAATTTAAAGCTAATAACGAGTTATCATTAAATAGTAGAAACGATTGTGTAAGCAACGATAAAACGTGTCAGATGATATCTGAGAAAGTATGTAAATCAGATAAAAAAGATTGTATCCAAACAGTTGAAAATATGAAGAGAGTAAGAACTGCAATTATTGAAAATGATGTAATAGAGATTAACGGTAAAAAATACACTCTAAGTGCTAACGGTTCTAAGATATCAGTTGTTGATGAGTTGAGTGAGGTAAAAGAATTCAATATCGATAACGGTCTTGGTTATGCGTATATAGAAAGAGTTTACGCCTGCCCTAGTAATGATAACGACGGCTTAAAAGATGAGAAAGATATTTTAGGAAATATATTAGGTAACTATGATGAATCGTATATTAACGGCAAATTAGTGCCTAAAGGTTGCACTATACCTATCTGTCTTGTAAGCATGCAGACAGATGATAGAACAGTTGTTAATAATGAAACTGGAGAAACACGTATCGATGTAGGTAACTCAAGTTCAATTATAAAGGAGGTTAGATCGTGCCAACCTATTCTTGATAGCGATAAGTTTGCGTGTCCGTATGATCCAGTTAAAAAGGAAAGTATTCTAGAACAATGTTCATGCGATACAGAAATGCTTATGGATACAATCGGAGGCACTCTATCAGGTTTAGAAGTTATGAGACAGATTGCAGAAGGCAACCAAACCCAGTGCAATCAAACAAAAGAATAACAGAAGTTTTATCCAATAAAAAATAGTATTAAGGAGAAAAGAAATGATAAGAATTATTTTATGTTTAGTAACAGTAGCAGTAGTAATAATGCCAGAGTTAGGTTATTCAGCATCAGCAGATGCAGCCGAGTTAGATGATGTATGGAATAAACTTAAAGTTGGAATAGCAGGTACATACGGTAAAATTGCATCGTTAGGGATAGTAATAGCATCAATATGGAATAGAGAGCGTATCGGAATGATGGGTATGGGTGGTGGCATTATTATCGGCGTTATGATCCCTACCGTACCTGCAATTATCGACAAGCTCGGCACAGTAACATTTTAATATGAGTAACGCTAGATATATCCCTAAATATTTAGATGCACAACCTCAGTTCTTATGGTTTGAATTAGATGAAGCAATGATCTTGCTTATGGGACTTGTTACAGGAAGAATGTTAGATCAGATGATTGTATTTGTAGTTATATCATTTGCAGTTCAGAAAGTATACTCACGTCTAAAGAATGCAAAACAGACAGGGTTTGTGCAACACACATTATACGCACTAGGGCTTGTCAAATTTAAAAGTAATCTAGGGAAATTTAAAAAGATCCCTGATTACTATATAAAATTTTACGTTAAATAATAGGATAAAAAATGAAGACTAAATTTTTCAATGAATGGGATAAACTTAAAATGAGAGACAATATCAACTTTTATATAATTGTGATATTAGCAGTTATACTTGTTGTTCAAACGATTGCTATAATTAATATCGTGCAGAATAGAACTGTTGTAATACTACCTCCTCAAGTAGATCAAGAGTTTCAAATTGTAGGCAATACGTTATCTAAATCGTATCTTGAACAGGTATCGTTTTATATATCAGATCGGATAATGTCTCTCTCTCCTAGCAATGCAAAAGTGAGTTTAGAGAGTATCGCTCCGTTCTTATCAACAGATGTTGAACATTTAAAAGTTATTAAAAAAACGTTAGAGAAAGAAGCCGAACTAATCATATCTGAGAACTTGTTTCAATCGTTCTACCCTAACAAATTTCAGATAAATGAGAAAGATAAAATCATGACTGTTACAGGCGTACTTAGAAAATATATCGGAGATATGTTCGTGCAGTCTAAAGATCAAAAGATCGATTATCCGTATGAGATCAAATCAGGCAGATTAATTATTAAAGGAGTTAATATAAGATGAAATTATTAACCGTATTCATATTACTAACTATCTCAACAACTGTTTATGCAGATTTTGTTCCACGCTTTGCAACAGCTAATATAAGAGAAGAGGCAAGTATAAATTCAACTATTATAGAAACAGTTCAAAGAGGAGCTGTACTTAAAGATTTAAAAAATGTACGTCAAGGATTGAACAGTAGATTTTGGCATTATATTGAAACTCCTACTGGTTTAAAAGGTTACGTTGCATCAGATATTATAAATGATTTTGAGTTAAGAGATGTAGCGTTACCTATAAAAAAATCTATAACCAATATTGTGAAAAACAGTAATACAACTGTTGTTTCTGATAACACACTGCATAGAGTAAATATATCGTTGAAAAATCTTAATAGATTAAGTTGTGGATCAAAAATATCTGATCCTATTTACAGTAAAGATAAAGAGTTTGAAGTTGTGCGTGGAGGCGATAAAGATCTATTCTTAAAAATCTCTCCTATCAAAACAACTACGGCAGATGGAGTAACTGAGATCAAATTTAATACATTTGAAAGAGAGTTGTTTGTTGAGTGTTTAGGTAAGATTTATAACTTCACTTTTATACCAGTTGATAACCTACCAACTCAAACAATTATTATCGAATCAACTTTTCAAGAGATCGAAAAAGCACGCAACACTGAGCGTATATCTGATTATGAAGAGTTAATTTATAGTTTAGTAAAACACGCATATCTTGAACAAATACCTGTAGGTTATAAAATGAGTAAAGGTAATTTAGCTTATCAGTTTAAAGAGTTAGAAATTAAGTTGCGTTACGTCTATAAAGGGTACGATTATGTTGTTGAAGATTGGGAGATAAAATCTGTATCCCCTCAAGTTATAGATTTAGATGAGAGCAGTTTTATACCTTATATTAAATCAGCAAGAGCTGTAACATTTGTTGCACCACGATTATCTAAAAACGAGAAGACGAGAATGTTAGTTGTACGTCTCAACAGTAATTAATTATGAAGATATTACTATATTTTTTACTACTAACATTACTATTAACTGGAGTTATAAATGCTGAAATTTTTAATAGAGATGAAACCATGAAGAAAGGTATTGAGCTAGGTGCAAACGATATAAATCTTTTAGGTAACGATAAGTTTAAGAAAGAGGCAAACGAACTATACGATATTATAACTAATACCGTTAAGCCTAGAGCTAACGAGATTTCAGAGACTATAAGCTTTGATAATTCAACTGGTGTTATTCATTTCAATCGTACCATACCTAAAAATGATAGTAAAAAATTAGCAAAAAATATGGGTAATATTTTAAGAGATGATGAGAGAATTTATATATTTATTTCATCATCAATACCAATTGAAGTTTTAAAAAGATACGCTACAGATATAGATCTATTAGGGATAGGCAGAAACACAGTTTTCATATTAAGAGGTTGTATCGATACAGGTAAAGGCGTTGGTGGTTGTGGAGATTTTAAAGCTACAGTAAACTTTTTTAAATCATTTGCAGAAGATAAAAAGGATAGTATCTATAATGTTCAAATTTGGATAGACCCTACACTATTTAAAAAATACAGTATCACATCAGCACCTACATTTGTTTATGCAGAGGGTATAACTTTATCAGGCGATATAGGATCAGAGGGATCAGATCAGCGATTAATCTCAACACCTAAATATAGTAAAAGTTTAGGCGATTGGAGTTTTGATTATCATCTAAGAGAGCTACAACGCAGTTCAAACTCTAATACACTTAAAAATATTTTAGAGGGTTATATTGATGATAAAAATTAAACACATATTAAATAATATTAGTAAGAGAATAACTTTTCATAAACCTAAAATTATATCTATGAATAGATTTTATTTATCACTTTTTATATTCACTATAATTTTGTTTATAATTCAAATAACCTTTTTCCCAAGCAGTAATATTGTTATGTTTTCAAAACTGTACGGATTTATATTTTTCATAATTCCTATGATTATGTTTATATATTATTTTATTAGATTTATTCAGAATTTTAAATCACGAAAAAAACAGAGTAATGGAAATAATTATGACAAATAAATTTCTATCAAAAAGTATATTAGCAGCAGCGATGATTTTACTTCCAACGATCGTATCGGCTGCACCTGCTTATGAAGTTCATGCGTGGGGTTACGGCGATCTACTGTACAACGTCCTTCAAGCAACTAAAGTTCTTATAGGCTCAGGCAACTATCTAAAGATGGTTCAAATCGCATTAACGATCGGTATAATGATAACTGTATTGTCGTTAATGAATGCGAAAGATTTCTCAATTTTTATGGTTGGACAGAAAGTTGTTGTCGGCGTTTTACTATATACTTTTATCGTTGGTAGCAGTACTGATGTTGTTATAACCGATCATACAACTGGTAAAACTCGTGATATCAGAAGCGTACCATCAGTAATCGGATTTCCTCTATACCTCTTTTCAAATTTAGAAAGAGGAGCTAGCGAACTTTTTAGAACATCACTCGCAATGACAGAGGGTTCACTCACAGCACTCGGATCAGTACCAGTAACTACAGGGTATGATTTATTATACACAGCAAGTAACTATCGTATTCAAGATCCGAAACTTAATCAAACTATAAATCAGTTTATACAGAACTGTGTTTACCCTGATGTTTTATCAGGATTTTTAGATCTATCAACATTAGGATCAGCAAATTTTTGGCAATCACTTTCAGGCAACACCCACCCTGCAAGAATATCAGGTATATACGATAGCACTTCTGATATAATAGATGGAAAACTTAATCCATGCCCAGCAGTGTATACATATATAGATAACACCTTAGCTACATATACTAATAAAGGTGGAACAGGATTTAAACGACTAGCAGCATCAATGGGATTTTTAACTGCTGATACGGTATCAAGTACGTTAGGCACAATATCGAAACAATCATTCGGTTACGGTCAGAACGGTTCTATGTTTTTAAAGAATGCGATAGCTATGAATTCATTTAATGATGCGTATGTGCAGACTGCATCACAGGTAGGTATAGATTCATCAGCGTTAGCGTACGGTATGGCAAAGGGTAGCGAAACGACTGCAACACAGATGACGTTATCAGGGATAATGGCAAAGAAATATATGCCTTTCACAAAAGGTTTTATGACGGTTATATTGATTGCACTTATACCGTTAATTTTACTGATCGCACTAGCTACAAATTCACTTCGTAAACCTGCAGGAATGATTATAGGTATTCTAACTGCGTTGTCGTTATGGTCGATAGGAGCTCAATTGTTAGACTTCTTTATTTTGATAAGAACTCGTGAGATGTTAGAGACTGTTGCAACATCTGGTGGAGAGTATTCACTAACAACAAAACCGATAATTGATTCATCAATACTTGATTCAATAAATATGGCTATGAGTATGTATTGGATGATCCCTACCCTATCATTTGCAGTAGCCTCAATGAACGGTTATGCAGCGTCACAAATGATGAGTGGAGCAGGAGCAGCAGCGAACAGTGCAGTAGGTGGAGCAGCTGGCGAAATCGCCTCAGGATCAAGATCCATGGGTGTTGTTCGTGAAAATATGATGAGTGCTAATAAGTATGATGGAGCATCAAGCTTTAACTCAGGACAAAGCAGTCAAATGACTAACTCCAATATGATTAATGCTAAAAATGATAAAAACCTTAGTGCAAACTCAAGTAGCAGTCAAGTAGATAGTTATATGAACAGGAGTATATCTAATACTAAAGATGAAGATCATTCAGGTAGCACAACTACAAGAGGAGATAATGCTGTTCACGATAATAGCACTGTACATAAATCAGGCGAAAGTACATCAATAAATAATAGCTTTAAAGATGATAGCAGTCATGTTGTTGATAAAGATAATATCTATACTGCTCGTACAGTAAATAATACGAGCAAAACAAAAGATAGCTCAACAAATATTAATGACGAAACAAATATCAAAGAAGGGTTAAATCTGTCAGGATCAGTTCAAACAGGTAGCACAGGAGACTCTATAGCACTTAAAGAATTAGCAAGTACAATGAACAATGAGGAAGCTAAAAACTTTCCAGCATCATTAAGAGGTAGTACATCATATTCTCCTCAAACAGTAGCCATGCAAGAACAAACAGCAGCGAGTTTAGCTAGTCAAATGGCTCAATATTCAACACAAACTGAAGCTCAAAACTGGGGAACAACTGGTGGTGTGAATACAGGACCAATACCTTTCTTAAATGCTGGTATAAGTAAATCTGATCAAACCATTGAAACACAAAATCTTTATCAACAAGAGCTTGCAGATATTATGAAGGAATCCAACTCTACAAACATAGAGCAAAATGTACAGAACTACCTAAATGAAAAGTTAGGTGATGATAACAATTTAAAAGTTCTTGATCTTAAAACAGAAAAGGTTGAAATAGATCCTACTAAAGAGGACAAAGTGACAAGAACTGATTTTTAGCACCTAAAACAGTTTTAAATATATTTTTAGAATCTATGACAATAAATAAATGTATCAACACATTAATTTACTGAATTATTATATTCTAGACTTAATAATTATATTTAGTATAATAAATGCTAATACATAAAGGGGATATCTACTATGAAAAAAATGTTTATAATATTCACATTGCTCACTACTTTAGTGATAAGTGCAAATACTCAAGTTCAAGCTAAAACTTCAAAAGAGCTAGATGATAAAATAAATACACTAACTAAATCTTGCAATGGTGGAGATATGGCGAACTGTTTAAATCTTGCAGTAATTTATGCTAGTGGTGAAGGTGTTAAGCAAGACTACAATAAAGTAGCTGAGCTGTTGACAAAAGCATGTGACGGAAAAAATATCGATGCTTGTTTAAGTCTTGGTTATATGTATATGGAAGGAATTGGAATTAAGTTAAATGACAAAAAAGCTGTAGAGCTTTTTACAAGAACTTGTGATAATGAAAATTTAGGTGGTTGTACTAATCTTGGAATTATGTACGAGAAGGGAAAAGGAGTTGAACAAGATTATAAAAAGGCTATAGAGCTATACAGTAATGCTTGTGAGGGTGGAGATTTAATGGGTTGTAATAATCTTGGTAATAGTTATTATAATGGACTAGGAGTCTTGCTAAATTATGACAATGCACTAAGCTTATTTAAAAAAGCTTGTGAGGGTGGAAGTAATCTTGGATGTAGTAACTTTAAAAAAACATATAAAGAAGTCTGTTTAAATAATCCAAAAAAATACTGTTCTAAATACCAATAAATATGTTTACTAGACTGCAATTAATTTCAACTATTCTCTTAACTTTTACGAACGTTTCATTTGCAGACGTTCCTAAAAGTTTTTATGAAAGCAAAAAGTTAATGCAGTCTGTTTATTTCGATAATCAAAAATCTTTCTACTGTGAATGTGATTATAACTATACCTTTATCAAAGACAAGAAAAAAACTGTCGTAAACCCATCTACATGTGGTTACACTCCACGCAAAAATATTAATAGAGGTAAATATATAGAATGGGAGCATGTCGTCCCTGCATCTATCATCGGCAGAAATCTATCTTGTTGGAAAGATAATATCTGTATCAACTCTAAAGGTAAAAAATATAAAGGTAGAAAATGTTGTCAGAAAATTGATAACTATTTTAAAATAGCTGAAGCTGATATGCACAACTTAGTCCCTGCTGTTGGCGAACTAAACGGCGATAGAAGTAACTACTCATTCGGTATCGTCAAAAATAAAATCAAGCGATACGGTTCATGTGAGTTCTATATCGAAAACAAAATCGTTGAACCAAGAGATGAAATAAAAGGCGATATCGCTCGTATATATTTCTATATGATAGATCGATACAAAATACAAATACCAACTAATGAAATAAACGTTTTACAATACTGGAACAAACTCGATCAAGTATCTATGTTCGAAAGAGTTCGCAATCAGAGAATTAGAAATATTCAAGGCAATAGCAACCGATTTATAAAATAAAATATTCAATCACAATCTCCCCCTCTTCTCTTCTCTTCTCTCAACCACACAACACACAACCCAACTACATAATCTACAATCTCAAAGAAGTCTTAACACAGCACAAGCTTTCACTTATTATTTATGAAGGGTTCTACCAAAAAACCCGTAATGAATAATAAGTAAGATTGAAAGCGATATAGTAACACATAAATGCTTATTACTTGCATCGACAACGGTTTAGGTTTTTTACGATCAAAACGTAGTGTAACAAAGTTTTGAGGAAGTGAAAAATCGTTCTTACCTAAAATAAACACTTGCAATATTAAAATAACTAGTGTATTTTATAAATATACAATCGCATTTAATTATGTCATCTTCTGCATAGTGCAGAGACAGATCAATTATTATGCTATATTATTATGTTTAGGACATGATTTTTATAGAGGATGTAATAATTGGTGGCTAAATAGTAGCAATATAAATAGTTTATATTGATTTCCCTACTAATATTAAAAATACTTTTCATAAGTATTTAATCAAAACAGATACATTATGTATCTTAATCCAAATAAAATATTATAAATTTAAAACGATATATTTATCAGTTTAGGACTGACAAATTTATTGTAATTTAAACTCTTATTTAGTAGCGTTAGACGTTATTAATTTAGATAAATATTAAAACCCATAGGGTATAATTTTACCCTTATGGGTATTTTTATATCCTTTTTTAGGTTTTATATAAATAAAAAATAAAATTATGTGAAAAATCACAAAAAAAGGAGATCAATCATGGCAATGTACACAACAGTAAAAGGTTATATTAACAAGGTAGAAGTAAAAAGTTATGTTAGTGGAGTAGAAGCAGATAGCTCAACTAATAAAGCAAGTGGAAAAATGGCAGTAGTAAGTATAGCAATGGCATCTAAAAGAAAAGATGAGAAAGGAGCATACACTATTAAAGAAAATACTTTCTTTATACGTGCAGTTACCTTTTCTAAAAGTTTAATTGAAAAATTAGATGGACAAGAAAAGTTATTTTGCGAGTTATCACTTAAAGCTGAATCAGTTAAAAAAGATGAGAATTACTTTGAAAACTGGTACCTATTAGGATTTACTGATTTAACTTTATTAAAAGCACCAGAAGAAGCTACTTCTACAGATACTACAGATATTACTTCAACTGAAATTACTTCTACAGATACTTTTGAAATTACTTCTAGAGATACTTTGTCTGAGGAAGAAAAAGAAAAAATATTATCTGAGTATTTAGCAGGTAATAAGAAATAAAAATTTAGTGGCTTAGGCCACTTTTTTTTAAGTATTTTAAAATTAAATAAAAACAAACCCTAGAGGGATTATAATTATCCCTTTGGGGTATTTATATATTCTCTTTTAGAGGTAAAAAAGGAGGAATTATTATGGCAGTACTTTTTATTAGTAAAACAGAACTTACGGAATGGAATGAAGAAGTAACTTTTTTTAAAGGAATGGTATCTATTAAATGGTATGAGTTACTTTCAGATGCACTTATATCAATAACGCTACTGTTATCTGTAATAGGAACGATATTTATATTTGGTGAGTTCACTTATATGAGTATTGCTTTTGTAATAACTTGTTGTTTTTCGTGCGTGTTATTGTTTTGTAGAAAATTACAAAAAAATATACATGAAATTCGTGAATATCGAAAAGATGAAGAACAACTAAAAAATCTCATTAAAGAAGCAAATATTATGTTGAATAAATAAAAAACAAACAAACCCTAGAGGGAGTATTTAACTTCCCTTTAGGGCAGTTTTATACTCTCTTTTAGAGGTAGAAAGGAGACAATATGAAAAGAGTATTGCAAAAGTTTGACAAAAGCAATATGATAGGACTATTGAGAACTACGAGAGAAATAGCACTTTATGTATTTGTACTTGGTATTTTTTTATCAAAAGAAGATATACCTAGTTCTCTAGCATCAATAACGAGTTGTTTAATCATTATTGGTATCTATCTTATAGATCAAGTAGTGATAAATATGACTAAGGAGGATGAAAATGGGTAGTATGTTTTTAATACTCTCCCTTGTACTTTCTACAATGGGAGCAATCTTAGGATTATATTCATTAAATTACTATGCTAAAAAAGAGAAGAAAAACAAAGAATAAAATTTAAGTGGCTTATGCCACTTTTTTTTTAAGTAGTTTTAGAAATTAAATAAAAATAAAAACAAACCCTAGAGGGATTATAATTATCCTTTTAGGGTATTTTTATATTCTCTTTTAGAGGTAAAAAAACGGAGAGTATATTATGTTGAAAAAAATTATTAGAAAAATTAGAATTAAAAGAGAAGTTAATCAGAATTGGCAAGTTAGATTATTGATAGAATTACTTAAACCTACAGATGTTAATATCAAGCATTACAAAAATCGTTTATCACTATTTTTAGTGAAAAATGATTTAAAGATGACTGATTTAAGATTATTGTTTAGTTCATATATCGGCAAGCTTGCATGGTTTGACTTTGATAACACAAATAACACAGTAGTAGTAAATATTACGACTAGAGATAGTAATGGTTACAATACTATTACATCAAAAACAGTCGACAGATTATCTATGACTTACTATGTTAAAAAAGACGAACTAGCGTTAGCAGACGAAACACAAGTTATGTTAGTGGTAGCACAAACAAGACAAATTATTCATGCAGATACTCCTTTTGATGGCAAACTTCTTAACATTGATGACTATATGTTGCCTACAGGCAAATATTTTAATCGTTAGAAAACATCAATAAGTATTAACAAATAAAATTAAGTGGATTTATCCACTTTTTTTTTAATTATAACCAAGGAGTTGACATTGTGAAAAACATATTTACTAATAAACTAAAAGGAATTATAATAGTTGTATTAGAAAGAATTAGAGATTTTATTTTTTATGGTCTGTTGTTAGGATTTACAGTAATATTAATTGAGAGTGGAAATTTTACCTTTATAGATATTCTAAAAATGTTTATACTTTTTATATGTACACTAATAATAGATATCATAGTAAAATTATACAAGAAGGAGGTTTAGTTATGGATACTTTTTTAAACGTTTTACTAGTTATAGGAGCGATAGGTGTTTTTATAGCTTTGTTTATCGTTCCTAGACTTCCAGATAATAAAGAGAAACAAGATATTAAATAAAATTTTGAGTGGCTTATGCCACTCTTTTTTTAAGTATTTTTAAAAATTAAATAAAAACAAACAAACCCTAGAGGGATATTATAAATCCTTTTAGGGTTTTTATATATCCTTTTATGGAAATTAAAAGGAGAAGAAAGATATGGCAATGTATACGAAAACACACGGTAGTATTTATAAAGTTGAGTTTAAAATTTCTAGAAATGGTTTGAAGTATGCTGATGTATGTATAAATATCGGAGTATTTAATAATCCTTTTTTTATCAATGCAAAAGTATATTCTAGGAAAGTTTCTACTCAATTAAAAAACTTTGATTCTAATGCACGTCTTTATTGTAAATTAATTTTACAATCAGAAGGAGTTGTAAAAGATGATAACTACTATCAGAATTGGACAGTTCTATCACTTGAAAAGATCGATGAGAACACATCATTTAACTCGTATATGGAGAATGAAGAATTAATTAACGAAACAAACAATATCCCTACTCTACAATTTGAAAGTAAGGATATGGTCTATTTCTGTTGATTATTAGTATTAAAATTTAAATAAATAAACATAAACCCTAGAGGGAGTATTTAACTTCCCCTAGGGTAGTTTTATATCTCCTCCTAGCAGTTTAAAGGAGACGTTTATGAACACAAAAAAACTCAATGCTTTACTAAGTAGGTATCAACTTACTTGTTGCGAAGTAGAAACTCTTATTGAAAAAAGAATTCTATCAGTACAAGGCAAGTTGTTATCGACTGAAACAGTCATGCTCACAACTCTTAGATATCTAAGAAATGAAATAGCCGTAAAGGAGGCAGTATGAAAACTATTAAGCAGTTCTTTACAAGTATAAATAAAAAATATACAATGGCTGTGTTAAAGACGACAAGAGAGATGGTCTTATATGTAGTAGTATTAGGTATATTCTTAACAGGTGGTAGACAAAGTTTGTTATCTGTTATTGCGATAATACTCGGCGTAACATTTGTCTATCTGATTGATATAGGCATTATAAAGAACCAATTAAAAAATGAGAAGGAGGATAGTTAATGAATAGTGTATTAACTTTTGCAGTGATTTTTGGTTTTATAGGAGCTTCATTTGCTATCTATACTGGATTTTTCTGCACCGACGAAGATAAGAAGAAGAAAGATAACAAGAAATAAATTTTGAGTGGCTCATGCCACTCTTTTTTTTAACCAGTTTCTATATTCAAACATATAGATATGCATTAAATCAGCCCTGTGGGATACAAACCCATATGGGCTTTTTTGTATCCTCGTACGGCAACAAAATTAAGAGGATAATAATATGAAAAAGAAAAAAGTTACAGAATGGTGTTCGCATTGTGATAGAGAGGTAAAGATACACGGAGATAGAATTTCTAAATGTCCTTACTGCAAAACCAGTATACGCCCTTGTATGCTATGCGATATGGATATTGTAGATTGTAATGATTGCAAATTCGATAAAGCAATAGAAGTACTAAAAAAAGAATTGTTCATTGCTGTAGAGAGAAACCTAATCGAACTGATAAAAGCAACACATTACAGTGGTTTTGATTTAAACATCAATAATCAATATAACGAAAGTTTATTATGTGTAGCAATCCAAAAAGGAAATGTTGAGATAGTCGATTTCTTAATTAGCAGTGGAGCAGTAGTTAATACTACAAATAGAAATAATAAAAGCCTATTAGAAATAGCATCATTCATGTGTACGTTAGGTAAAGAACAGATATTAATTCACGATGCTTTAATTAGAGCTGGTGCATAAAAAATAGTATATGAAAAAGTAGTAAGTTAATGAGCAGTAAATAAAAATTAAAATAAAAACCCTATGGGATATAAAACTCCCTATAGGGATAATTTTATACTCTCTTAGAGGTTCTAGGAGATTCTATGTCAAGATTAGCAAGTCAAACAAAAATGGGTTTCTACCCTACCCCACCAACCGTAGTTAATGATATCACATCTATCATCGCTTTAAATAGTGGAGCAAGAATTCTTGATCCATGTTGTGGTAAAGGCGATGCTTTAGCGTATATCAAAACTATGTATCCAGCAATAACTACATATGGAGTAGAGTTAGATGCTAACAGATATCAATTAGCAAAAGAAAAATTAGATCATGTTTTAAACTGTGATTCAATAGGAGAACTTAGAGCGACAAATGATGCATTTGATGTCCTCTTTGAGAACCCTCCGTACGATACAGATATGAAAGATATTGATGGTACAACTATAAGATTAGAGAAAAAATTTCTAACAAATCATCTAAGATATCTTAAAAGTGAAGGAGGATTATTGATCCTTATTATCCCTATAACAAGTGTAGAGATAGTAAAAGGTTTTCTCACTAAACTTAAAGACCTTAGAATATTTGCATTTCCTGAAGAAGAGTATTTATACTTTAAGCAGGTTGTGATTACAGGAGTTACTACAAGATTTTCTGGTAAACAAAATTACGATAAAAACTCTCTACTGATAGATAAAGTTATTTACAATACAGATCATAAACACGCATACAGAGATTTAGAAACAACCTCGAATGCCGTACTAAATGGAGTGCTTTATAATATAACTGATGATAAAAGAGAAGAGTTAAAAACATTTCATACAAGTAGAATTAATCCAGACGATGCAATTATGGATTTAACGAAACTATCAGGACTATATGAACAATTAAATGGTAATCTTTCACTTGCAAACAGATCGAAAGTAATCACTCCTCTAACCGAATTAACTGAAGGACATTTAGCAATGCTAATAGCCTCAGGTATGGTGAATGGATTGATTGAAACTCATGACGGTGAGCAGTTAGTTTTAAAAGGTTATGTAAAAGAAGGTATGTATGTAGATATCGAAGCTAGTGATGACACTAAAGAGGTATTTAGGAAAACTTATCAAATTAATATCAATGCGTTAGACTTAAATACTGGCTCATTATGGAGGATACAGTAATGGATTTAAAATATATCGAAGCTAGTTATCAAGGGATAAACGTATATGTAAACAAGTTAATATGTTCTGAAAAGAAAACACCTATGATGTTATCAGTATTTGGTAATCTCGATCTTGTGAAAGCATTTTCAGCAGCATTTATTAGCGATAACAAAGTATATATCAATGGTAATAGTGCCTACAGAGGAAAAAGTACTTATCGTTTTTTACAGCAGAAAGTCAAAAACTCTTTAGGCCATGCGATTATTTATGCTGAAGAGTATTTCTCGCCCTATCACCTAAAAACACAATTTATTGCATACGGAAATACAGAGGAAGAAATGAAACAACGTATATGGGAAATTCTCAGTTTAAAGTGTAATATCCCTATGCTTGAAAGTTGGATCAATTACCTACTCCCTTATATCGATCAAGTTAATCTTGTATCTAGTGGGTTCGGTTTTAATCATGTTTCAATGATCACTCTTCCAAATGATGATGAACTGTATGCAGTAATAAAAAACAATCTTAACGAATTAAAAAGAATAGAGGATAAACAAAAATTATGAATATAGAAAAAGTAAATAATAGTAATGATAGTGAAAACATTATCTCACTCACAGATTTTTTAGTGAGGTATGGAGAGACAATTAAGTCTAAAGTATTAGATCAACTTGATCCTGTTTTTCAACAAAACAATCTTGATGATTTTGATCATAATGCTATGAATAAATTAGGTAGAGTATCAACTCGTAAACCTTTTCAAGCTCAAGCAAAAACTGTATTAGCCTTAAATAAAGGTTTCTATAAGAAAGATAAAAAGAGTTTGATATTGGTTGGAGAGATGGGAAGTGGTAAAACTTTAATGGCTATAAACGTAGCCTCATTGATACCTAAAAAGAATTGTAGGGTATTAATTATCTGTCCAGGGCATTTAGTTAAAAAATGGAAAAGAGAGATTATATCTACAGATAAAAATCATGGAGAGATTCGTATCCTTTATAAAATATCGGATATCAATCTTGAAGCTCCGATCGGCAGAGAGTATTGGATCCTCGGTAAAGAGAAAGCTAAACTGCATTACAGTACTAAAAAAGTTTATCATTACAGTCGACGAAAAGGTATCTGTTGTCCATCATGCTATAAACCACTTGATGAAGAAGAGAAAGAAGCAAATAAATGTAGTAAAAAAAAATGTGGATCAAAATTCACAACTGCTGATAATACTAAGTTTAGAAGATTTGCTTTAGCAGATTATATTAGACGCAAAAAGAATTTATGTAGAATTGAAATGTTGATAGCTGATGAAGTTCATGAACTTAAAGGTGGCGATACGGCACAAGGCCAGGCCTTTCATGCACTTTGTGTAGCTAGCAATAAAACCTTAGCATTAACTGGTACGCTTATGGGTGGTTATGCTAGTAATTTATATTACTTATTATTTAGAATGTTTAGTAAAAAATTTATTGAGAGAGGATATAAACATAACTCTTCAAGTAAGTTCTCTACAGACTTTGGTGTGATCGAAGAAGTTGTCGAACAGAAAGTTCTAAACGATAGAATTGCATCACTTGCAAAAGTTAAACAGACTAGAAAGATAAAAGAGAAGCCTGGAATATCTCCCCTACTCTTGCCAGAGTTTTTATTAGAGAACACTGTGTATGTGTGGGTATCAGATATATCTGACGCGTTGCCAAGCTATGAAGAATCTGTAGAGATCGTTCCGATGACTGATGAACAATCACATGTGTATAAGTTATTTGAGAGAGATCTACAACGTGTCGTATATGAGGCGTTAGCGAAAAGAGATAACAGATTATTAGGAGCGTTAGTCAATTCATTATTCGCATTACCTGATGGAGCAAGACGTGGAGAGATGGTGTTTGATCCTGATGCAAAAGCATTTGGCGTGGAACAAGTGTTGTGTTCAGCCGAACCTTTGTATCTCGACATATTGCCTAAGGAAGAAAAATTAATTGAACTTGTCTTAGAGGAGAAATCTAAAGGACGTAAAGTTGCTATCTTTTTAGAGCATACTGGAACTAGGGATTTAATCCCTGATTTAGAGGAACGCTTATCAAGAAATGGCATTACTGCTTTAGTTTTACGATCAACTACTGTACCCACTGATAAACGTGAGGAGTGGTTGACGAAGAATATCGAAAGTGAAAATCCTGATGTTTTAATCTGTAATCCAAGCTTAGTAAAAACTGGTTTAGACCTGCTTAGTTTTCCAACTATAATCTATTTTCAAGTTGGCTTTAATGTGTATACGTTGAGACAATCATCAAGACGAAGTTGGAGAATTGGACAGACTCAAGATGTTAAGGTTATATACCTTGCATACTCGAACACAGCACAGAGCAGAGCTTTGAACCTGATAGCTAACAAGCTAGAAACATCGAACGCAGTTGAGGGTAAATTCTCAGCTGATGGATTAACAAAAATGAGTTCATCATCAGACTCTTCATTATTGTTTGCACTAGCTAAAGAGCTTGTCGGCAATAAGAGTGTCAATGATAATGAGATCAAGAGAAATTTTGCAAAGTATCGAAGTAGTGAAAGTGTACAAGACAGAAGTCTGGCCACTTCTGATACTTATGTAGAGGATCAATTCAAAGAGTTGTACAATAAGGTTTTCACGATCATATCGCCTTATCGTGCAGAAGAAGACAACGCTGTTATTTGTGAAAGTGATAGTGTAAGTAGTGTTGAGATTAGTGATCTACAGAGTGATACAGTTTCTATATGTAAGGAGAAGAAGTCCACGAATTTTCTAGCAAAAGCGAGTATGTTATTTGACAACAATCGCCAGCTTACAGTAGAGGATTTCTTGTCGTTGTGTTAGAGCTGCATGATGTAGGATTGTATCGTATCAAATGAAATCATATTAAATAAAATTAGCCTAGATTATTCTAGGCTTTTTTTGTGAGGAGTATTTTAGTTTAAAGTTATATATACTAAAAACGTAGGATATTTATCTCATATCTGTATTATAAAGTAGTATTGTTGCATAGATTTATTGTCATATTACTTATTCGCATTTCTCAAAGAATATTTTTTGCAGTTTGCAAATGTCCTCATCTAATTCTATATAATGTATTAGTTCATCTCGTGTAAGGAGGTATCTCATCTGTGCCAACCTTTTTTTATTATTAATCAACTCCATTATTTTCCAAATTTCTAGTATAGGTCTCATGTCAAATTTAAATGCTATTTCACACATATATTTCCCTACATTTGTATGATGTTTAATATTTCCATCCTTATCTCTGCTTAAATGATTATCATATTCATTTGAGGCTGGATCAACAAATCCTTCATTACTGTTATTATGGAGATTACTATCATTCGTAGGCCACTTACTGCTTTTCTTTCTGTTACATGTAAAACAAGAATATACTAAATTTGAATAACTATTTTTCATCCCTATATTTACTTTTTGAGGAACAAAGTGATCTATTTCAAACCCTTTTGTTGTTACCATTTCTGATTTACCACAATAACCACATATATAATGAAAGTCATTTCTTAGCTCATTAAGATAATCTTTATAATTAGGTTTCAAAGGTACGTCAAGACTTCTGTTAATTATATATTCACCATGTATTCTCATAATATTATTTTCTCTTTTCAGCATTTTTAATTATATTATTTGTCTTTTCTATCAACTCATCTAGAGTTTTTTGAACTTCACTTTTTAGAAGTTCAACTGGAATATCATCTACTTCTCTATATGCTCGTAGTAGTTTAAACAAATCAATAAGTCGTTCCTCTTCTATTGCTGAAATTTTGAGTTGTCTTTTTTTACCAAGTAATTCTCTATATTCGTCAGTATGTTTTTTCAACCTCTTATCAAAAACATTAACAGCTTGTTTAATTTTTTTTACAAAATTTTCGTACATATCATTTGTAAAAACATCTCTATCAATAATTAAATTTGTAATTACAACATTTTCATATATTGAGTCTTCAGTGAAGCTAGTTATTATAAAACATGGCAAATCAGGTATTTTCATATTAATAGAGTATACTAATTCTGTTCCTAAAAAATCAAACTTGTTCTTTAGTTTATAATCTACCATCATACATTTTATATTACTGGACAAAATCCAATCTACTACTTCATCCATTGAAAAGCAACCACTTGGATATAATAACTCCATGCCCTCTTTTTTAAAGAGTTTTTTGTAACTTTCAAAGGTTGTTTTATCATCGTCAATATATCCAATAGTATACATTATGTTCTCCATATTTTATTTTTTTGTTAATTTTATAGTAATATAGAAACCAAAAGCATGTTTCATATTTTCAGATAGATCAATACTTCCATCATACTCAGACACAGTTTTATCTATAATCCACATTCCCATGCCTGTACCAATTGTTTCACCACTATCATTTTTTTTATCACTTTCCATTGGTTCTAATATCTTCCTTGGAGTTTCTCTGTAGGCAGGAGGTAATCCTTTGCCAGAATCACAATAAATAATAGTAATATCATTTTTAGAATCTAAAATTTTAATATTGATTTTTTTTTCTTTTATATAATTAAATTGAAACATATTAACACTATTTGCAATCAAATTAGTTAAAATACTCTCTATATCATAAGGAAAACATTTTAATTCAATTTCATTATTACTAAAACATAAATCAATATCAATATCTGGAAGTACCGCTTTCCATGAACTTACAATTTTTGATATGAGGTGGTTTAAATTTGTTTTATTTTGAGTTCTTTTATCACGTGATATAGAACCTAGTGTTACTTTAAACCATGAACTTAATGATTCACGTTTTTTATTTGCTTCTTCTATATATTCTAATCCAGCATTTAAGTCTTGATCAGCATCAAGAGCATTCTTTGCCATAATAATATTTAGACTTAACTTATGTGTAATGTCTTTTATCTCATGGATGTAAGTATTGGTAACAATACCTGTTGTTGCTAAGGTTCTCAATAGTCTGTTTTCATCTTCTAAATCTTTAATTTGAGAGTCTTTATTATCTAATGCAATTTTAGCTCTTTCAGGATCTATAAAGTTCTCAGTAGATTGACTAGTATCTAGGTTCGAATTTTTGTTACGCTCTTTATCCATCCTAGACTCTTCAGCTTTCTCATTGATTTCTATTTGTATTTTTTCATGTTCATGTGTGTCATCGTATAGCTTTCTTAACTTACGAAAAACATATTGTCTATCTCTTTCCAATTCTCCTATTATTTTAAGAAGAAATTCTTTCAGTAAGACAAATTCTCTATTTTCAATAATACCTTCTCTATTAGACTGATCCTCCAGATTCCTATTGAGTCGTGATATTAAAACGGATCCGATAACTTGATTAGCATTAACACGCCATTTTCCTGTTGGATGAGAAGGTGCTGCTGGAGATTCATTACGCCTATTAGAAAGTAATAACCAATCATAATTAGGAGTATTTAAATCTCCATAAGGTCTAACTCTAAAGCTATCTCTATAAATTTTTATACCATTAAAAATATTATTTTTATTGTTTGTTATTAAAGGTTTATAGAAGTATTTTTCTAGATCTTGTTTATTTCTACCACCTTTTTCAAAATAGAAAGCTCCATTGAAATTTCCTATTGTATTTTCGATTTCTAACTCGCGATTAGGTAGTACTTTGTCAAATGAGGTATCAATGATTATTACCTCACCATTGAAATACTGCTCATCTTGTTTTGTAAATCCACCACCTTTCATGATTTCTTTAAATTTATCGCCAAAGTCAAATTCATTTCTATGTAATTCAATATGAGTTTTGCCATCTTCTTTCACATCAAATTCTATCTTATAGTCGTACGGAAAATCATCTGTAGCACTTAATACCTCGGCATCATTTAGAGCCGTTTCTTCATCAAAAAAATATACTTGAAATACGTTTTTCATTTCATAAGGAATTAAGGTAGTTAGATCTTCTTTAATTTTACCTATAGTGCTCTTATCCCAAACATCTCTTAAGTTCGTTAACTTGAAGATAGTACCTGTTCCTGATTTTTTAATCTTCTTTAATAAGAACTTTTTAACTTCATCATTATTAACTTCTTCAAGAAAATCATCTATTGATATTGGCGGTACATACAACTCTGCTGTTACATCTGTAATGTTTTTACTTTTTGAAAAATCTTCCCATTCTACTTCCCAAATTAATTTCCCTGCTTCTGATAACGTATACATCGCACATGTATCAGATATCCTATCTAAAGCAAATCTACCAATACCCTTTGCCCCTGTTTGCACTCTACCACTATTACTTTTGAAATTTGTGGTTTTTGTTGAACGTCCTATCGTCATCCAGTTGTCTGTTATAACATCTTCTGACATACCTGAACCATTATCTGCTATATAAAGAGAATTAGTAGCTGCTTCATAATATAGAATACAAACCTTAGCATCTGCATCATAAGTATTTTTAACTAACTCAATAATTGCACCATTTAGTTTTGCAACATTTTCTCTTCCAATTAATCGAGCAGTAGAAGCATCAACATTGAATGGAATTTTTGACATAGTATCGCTCCGTTTTGTTATTTAGTGTATGTGAAATTATTTATATCGCTTGTGGTAATTCGCATTGTACTGCCACTGCCGTTGATACCTATAGCATATACATATTCTAAAAACTCATTACTCTTTAAAATTTCCTCTGCATAACCAATTGACAAACCACTTTTAGGGTATATACATATTCCAGCATAAGGAATCTGATTTTTTAAAAGATGACATGTTTTAACTTTATCTGTTATTAAAGTAGATATCAATAACTTTTCTTGATTTAGATGTAGTAACGCCTGAGACCTTCCATATTCAAACCATTTTGTACTGGCATCATTATCACGTTTATTTAGCTCTGTAATAAATGAACGCAAATATTTGGTTGCTTCAGGAAATTGCTCTATAAACTCTTTTTCACCATAACGTAGTAGTTGATTTTGTTTATTATACGAATATGGAAAAATCAGTAATTCTTTTCTTTTATATGTCAAAGAACGAGGACTAATAGCTTCTCTTAATAACTTATTTTCAATTTTATATCCATCCAATACAACATATTTACCTTGTTGAGAATATTCATTAAATATAAAGACTCTATTCAACAATGTTGCAATTGGATACCGTGCATGAAAATCATCTCCAAACCTTCTTTTAATAACTGTAATATTTTTGCTTTTTTCCCTAAAAACCCATTTATTAGTCAAATCATTTTTTGACAACTGTATTTTGCGATTATTTACTACTTCTTTATAGTATATCTTTTTATTATGCCGTAAACCTTCACAAATAATAATTGCAGAAGATGTTAGTTTATTTTTAAAGAGTTTTTCTGTTGTATAGTCGATGATTTTGCTTAGATAGGGTAATATAAATATTCGTAATTTATCAGCAAATCTATTTTTAAATATATTATTTGGAATCAGATAAGCTAGCCTGCCATCTTCGGATAACATTTTTATTGATAATTCAATAAAAGCATAGTAGTAATCAGGCGTTCCTTTTGAACACACTTTGAAATTTTCTTTAAGAAATTTTCTTGTTGCTATGTCTAGATTTCTATATGTTATGTAAGGTGGATTACCAATAATAAACTGGAACTTCTCTGGAATAGGATTATGTAAAATATCAGTTTGTAGAATATTCCATTTCACGCCATATATATTATACTTACCAGTAACTTCATTCAGATTATCTATACATGTTTTTTTATGTTTCTCATCTATCTCTGCACCATAGATATCTTGTTCAAGCCCATATATAATTTTATCATTAGTAAATTTTCTATTTAAACAATCTTTTATGTATCGATTTACTATCTCGACAAGGAAAGAGCCATCACCACATGAGTTTTCTAAAACTTTTTTACCATATAAATCGTCTTTATAGTTTACTTGATTCAACACTTCAATTACAATTTTAGGAGGAGTAAAAACTTGGCAATTTCCATTAATAAAACTCATACTTTACTGCCTCTTAATTATTAGCATATCGCTTGAAATATTATATATTATATTCATTTAATATTCAATTTTTAATTTCAGAATGAATTTACATTCATTAATCCATTAATTATTATTATTTTAATGGTTTTTGAAGAAATATATTACTTATTTGATTCAATAATTATAAGGCAGTTTCACTACAAACTTATTGGTTAGTTTTACAAATTCATCATATATGCTTTTCAATTAGGCTTTTTTTATGGATTAAAAAAGTATATAGTATAAATAACTATAAATACCAATAGGAGAAATATATGGACAATAACGAGCTAACACTTATTAAAAAGTATAACCAAATAGAAAGCATAGAGTATATAAAAAATAAATATGGAACTGATCTTTGGATACAAGTTGCAGGTAAGTCGACCTTACCTAATGGTAGCGATGCTACATTTTGGGTTGCAATGTTGGGTAAAGAAAAAATTGGTGACGCACTAAAATGTGCAGGCTGGGAACTGCGTATAGGCGATGGTAAACCAGGTTTCATATCTTATCATACAAAAAAGCAACACAACGTGGAATATGAGAGGTTATGCGATTTATACGATGTTGAGCCATTAGTATATGCAAGAAACTTTAATGGTATAAAAGATGATTATTACGAAGTAGTAGAAGAGTTCCGTTTACTTAATAATTTATATCACGATACACAAACTAATACTTTTTTAGCAATTAAAGATACTGGCGATACAGAAGAAGTTATTCGTATTAAAGATGACTCAGTATTTATTAATAGACGATATTTGCTTAGGTACGCTTCAGCTAAACAGATGGCGATTGCTTTATATTTTTCAGTTGATGTTTGTTTCAAGCATACTGACGAAAATGAGCTAGGAATAATAAATCTCAATTTAAATATTTCTGATGATATAGTTGCTGACATTTGGGGTGGTAGCGGTGGTCTTTATGGTAATGGAGAATATTCTAGTCGTCTAGAGGGCAAAAAAATATTAATGCCCTTATTAGTTGAAAAATGTGGGTATTCTCCTTATGATAAAAAAGATGAAACAAAGTATGAAGATTTTATTATAGGCGTAGACAAAAATGGTGAAGAAATCAAGAACACTTGCAACCCTGATAAATTAGCTAATTATTTCGGTAAAAACCCTGATGCTCCACACTATTTAACGCCTGTGTTCTTTAAGCGTAGTGTTCTTAATAAGTATGTAGAAGATCATGGAAAATTCTTAGTTTCTGATGGTGGTATTTCATGTGGTTCACTATGGAGGCTAAGAATAGATAACCATAGTACCGATTATGTATCTGTTTATTTAGGTGATTTAGGTAATGATATTCTTTTTGAAGAACAAAATTATTGGAAATCGTTTAATATCCTTATTGATGGAAAAATTAGTGATGTAAAAATTAAAAGGGATTTTATGGCACAGGCTACAGACCCAGAAATATCTGATTTAAAATTTAAACTCACTTTTGCCGATACTATTAAAAAATGGAGAACTGAACTAGGATGGGATTTGTTTATCCCTTTAAATAAAAATGATCAACATAATTTTAATAAAATATTTTTACCAATAAATAATACGCAGGCAGAATTTGATAATTTAATACTTTCGTTAACCAAAGTTATAATTGATTCGCTAAATGAAAAAGAAATTGATAAACTTATTAATAGAGATGAAGAATTAAAGGGAGGTATAAGTAAATTGGAACGTTTGTGTACTAAAATGAATGTAACTAATTATAAAGTCCACATAGATTTTCTGAGAATATTACAACAGCTTAGATCATCTAGCACAGCCCATAGGAAAGGTAGCAAGTATGAATCAATAGCTAAAAAGTTTTGTATTGGTGAGAAAAGTTTTACATGTATATTTGATGACATTTTAAAACAAAGTATCAACTTTCTCAGCTTCATATCCTTACTAGCAACGTTGATAAAAAATAAACAGTAATAATTGTAATTTAATATAAGAAATTTTAAATAATAACTGTTCTTGAGTATAAAGAAATCTTGCCAAATAATATAACTATGCTATTATTCATTGTTATTTAACAAAGTCAAAAAGTATCAAATCGTATCAAATAAAGCACAAAGCACCAAAAGTAATTATCACGAATAGAAACAAAATAATAAGTTGTAAAATTAACATACATGGGGAATTATGAAAAAATGGGCAATCTTAACAGTTTTAATGGTTCTATTTTAGTATTAGTGAAATCTACATAACATGGCGATACTACACGACACTAGAAGTGATCTAAAAATCAACTGTGCTGCTTACAAACAATCTATTGATAAAAACAAACATATCATGGATCGATTAGGATGTGGAATATTCTTAGCTGCGATCATAATAATATTATCAATTATTATGTTTAGTGGATATTCTCTAATATCATCACTTATAATCTTTGGAATGAGTTTTATAATATTTTGTAAAAAACATTCTTCCAGTTGTGAAAAAAACAAAATAGATGAACCAATATATGCAAAGCTAGAACATGGAATAATAGGCGAAGAATATATTGCTAATATGCTTGAGAAAAAACTTCCAGATACATATCATATATTAAGAAATATAATTGTAGTTTCTAATAACTCTAAAGCAGAGATAGATATTATTGTTGTAGGAGAAACAGGGGTTTTTATTATTGAAATCAAGCACTGGTTAGGAGAAATAACAGGACGTATCTATGACGAGAAGTGGTATCAAGAAAAAACAAGTAAACGTAATCAAATATATACTGAAAAATACAGTAACCCATTAAAACAGATAGGTCGGCAATGGGATTGTTTAGAAAATTCATTTAAAAATAATGGTATACAAGGTACAATACTGTCATTACTTTTTTTCTCTAACCCTGAAACATCACTTAATATAACAGGTAAAAACCATATCCCTATTTTTACAATGAAAGAGAATGGTATAGATGATCTAATAGATTTTATTATAAATAGCAATAAGATAAAACTATATGGTAAACGTATAGATGATATTATCAACATACTAAATACTGATCATTATAAATAGTTTTATATAAGAAATCATTGTCAAATAATATAACTATGCTATTATTCATTATTATTTAACAGAATCAGAAAAGCATCAAATCGTATCAAAAAGCACCAAGCACCAAACGTAATATCAAGAATAGAAACAAAATAATAAGTTATAAAATAAACATGATGGGGAAAATTATGAAAAAACGGTCGATCTTAACAGTTCTAATGGCTCTCTTTTTAGTCTTACTGATTTCTTGTGCTGATAGCAATACTGGTGGTGGTAGTGATAACGATGACACTGGTGACAATGGTGGTGGTGGTTCTGGAACTGGAGGATTAAATTATACTCCTGAGTTAGAAGAGGATAATGAATCAACATTCAATCTTGGTTACTATA
>CAMRDM010000003.1 GCA_947041225.1 uncultured Deferribacteraceae bacterium
ATGATAATTTAGAGGTACAAGATATAATATTACTATCATCATCAGGTTATAATATTTTAGATAAAGCGGCTAGAAAGTCGATAGAGAAAGGTAAGTATAATATTCAAAAAAAAGAGTTAGAGATAGCTATAAGGTTTAGTTTAGATGATCTGTAAAAGTATAAATATATTATATGTTGGAAGTATATGAGCATTATAAAAAATAATTTACGAAGTTTTATAAAGGTTGTAATTATCGTTATGTTGATATTCTTATCGACATTTATTTTATATTTATTTTTAGATAGTAAAGGGTTATTGAAAAATATTTCATTAGTGCAAGATGGTTCAGATGTATCTGAGCGTATAGTATCTTTTGGTCCAAGTGTAACAGAGACTCTTTATGCTTTAGGTTTAGATGATAGATTAGTTGGCAATACAGATTACTGTAAATATCCTGAAGCTGCAAAATCTATCACGAAAATCGGTGCACATTCAGATATTAATTACGAACTTTTAATGGCGTTAAATGTTGATACAGCTGTTGTCTATTCGTGGAATGATAAGCATAAAGCTGTGCTAGAAAATTTTGGTATTAAATATGTGATCGTAAATCATTCATCTATTGATGGTATATTGCAATCTATTACAGATATCGGTAGAGAGTTTAATAAAGAGCTAGAAGCATCTATGTTGCTGGATAATATTAGTAAACGAGTAAATGCTGTAACTTGTGATAATACAACTGATAAACCTAGGGTATTAGTTGTTGTGCATAGGGATATAGATTTCGGAGGAATGTCTAATATTACGGTTGTTGGTAACGATATTTATTTTAGAGATTTGATTGATCTTGTAGGTGGCGTAAATATTTTTAAAGATGCGAACGCTGCCTATCCTATAATAGATATGGAGGCTGTTGTTAGATCTAATCCAGATATAATTATAGAGATACTTGTGAAATATGATGAGAGAGATATATCGCTTCAAAACTGGTTAAAGGTGAAGGATATAAATGCAGTGGAAAATAGTGAGATACATTTTTTTAATGTTGAAGATGCGTCAATCCCGGGTCCAAGATTTGTAGATACGTTAGAGAAGATGAGTGCAATAATTTGTTCAAGATAACTGTGTGGAGATAATAAATTTATGCTAGAGATAAAAAATATATGGTATAGCGTAGGCGAGAAGGAGATCATTAAAGATATCTCTTTTTCAGTTAACGATGGCGATATAGTATCTATAATCGGTGCAAACGGTTCAGGAAAATCTACACTGATGAAAGTTATATCAAATATGATAAAGGCTAAGAACGGCAAGGTTATTTTATTTAATAAATGTGTAACAGATTATAAACGTATAGATATCGCAAAAGTGATGTCGTATCTTTCACAGATAAACGATGTGTTTATTGATCTAACAGTTGAGAGTGTTGTGTTATCTGGTAGGTATCCATATTTTTCAAGATTGAGTTCGGTTAAGAAGATAGATATGGATATAGTAGATAAGATGATGGACTTAACAAATATAACAGATATGCGTTACAGAAAAATATCATCATTAAGTGGTGGAGAGAGACAGAGAGTTTTTATCGCATCATCACTAGCACAAGAGGCGAAGATAATCTTGTTAGATGAGCCAACTGTATATTTAGATCCAAGAAGTAATCAAGAGATTTTCGATCTACTAAAAAGATTGAATAGAGATGAAGGGATAACGATTGTGATTGTTAGTCATGATATAAATAATTTACTACTTTTAAACTCTAGGTTTATCGGTTTACGAGATGGTGAAATTCTTTTTAAGCGAGCGAGTAATGAGATTACAGATGAAGATTTGAATGATCTTTATGAGTATAAATTCAACTATGTACAGCATCCTAAATCTACAAATAATATCCAGCTTTTACCATGATAGTTTATTGAGTTTTTTTTATAGATAGGTTTGTTTAAAATAATTAGTAGAGAGAAGAAATTAAATTATGCGATTATACATTACACTTTTATTAACGTTCATATTATCTGTACTGATTTTATTATCATCAGTTTTTATCGGTTCAGATTACAGTTCGTTAGTTGACGGAATAACATCAGAACAGTTAAGAAGTATAATTATAAATGTTCGATTACCGAGAGTGATAGCATCGTTTTTTATAGGTGGAATTTTAGCGTTAGGTGGATTAGTTTTTCAATCGTTATTTAGAAATCCACTTGCAACACCTTATACATTAGGATCAGCATCAGGAGCGTCGTTTGGTGCAGCACTTTATTATGCGTTAGGTATGAATTCAATTTTCCCGACATTATTTGGTGCACCAATATTTACATTTCTAGGAGCGTTTTTGACGGTTATAGTTGTGAGTTTAGTATCGAGAGCATCACGAGATAATAATATTGTATTATTGATGGGTGTTGCGTTATCGTTTATATTTTCGAGTCTGATAATGTTTATCCAATATGTTACAGATCTTCATTTATCGCAACAGTTACTACGTTTCACATTCGGTGCAATGGACGGCATAACGTATTCACATTTGATACTGTTATTTCCCGTATGTGCGATCACATTTTTTATTATTGTATCGTTTAGACGAGAGATAAATATGATATCTATATCGGATGAGTTCGCATCAAGTAGAGGTGTGAATGTGGATAATATTAAAATCACATTATATATAGTGGTATCGATTATGATAGGTACGGTTGTATCAATTGCAGGTCCGATCGGATTTGTAGGTATGATGATCCCACATATTATGCGAAGTTTTTTAGGATCAGACAGTAAATATTTTATCTATACGACGTTCGTAGTAGGTGGATTATTTTTAACGATATGTGATACTGTGTCTAGGGTAATAATTTCGCCTATCCAGTTACCAGTTGGAATAGTTACATCTATGATAGGTGGCACATTTTTTATCTTTCTTCTAATCAATAATATCAGACGATCTAAATGAAAATTTTATAAAACTTGTTTACAGTTAAGTTGACTTGAGTATGAGTAGAATTTATTAGAGGTAATTTATGAAACATGAAAATTATGAGATTTTGAATTTACTTGGCTATGGTTTGGCAAAATTTGATAAGAGCTTTGTTGCTTGTATGGGTTATAAATCTAAACGTAGTTTGTATGAGTATTTAGTTGGATTGAAAGTAGCAGAAAGTACTGGTGTTATTAAAAATAGACAAGATTTATTTGATCCTTTTTTTGATAATGATAGGAAAGGGTGGTGGCAAAAAAAGGATGATTATATTCATAGGAAATATTTAATTGATTCTTATTTTGGCAATTTAAAAGTTGAAGAATATTGTGATGTTATTAGATATCGTTTAAAGTTAGATTTTGACACAGAGATATTAATAAATATTTCCCCATTACTTAATACGAAATTTAGACGAATGCAAGAAACTGGTAGTGAAGCTGAAGAATATTTTATTCATAATTATAAAAGTATTGATCTATTTCAAAATGGAAAACTTGAAGATGCGAGATTGTATGGTGATGGCTATGATTTTCAAATAGCTGTTGAAGATATGTTTTATCTTACTGAGGTAAAAGGTATAAGGAAAAAGAGTGGATCTATTCGTCTAACCGAGAGAGAATATTTTCAGGCTAAAGAATATAAGGATGAATATGTTCTTACAATTGTCTGTAATCTAGATGAGTATCCAAAATTTGTAATAATTAGTAATCCATTACAAAAATTAAGTTTTGAAAAAAAGATAGTAAGTTCAAAAGATACATATACTTATAATGCTAAATTATCATTAACATGATTTAGTATATGATTGAGTGATATTAAAATTAAAACAGTCTATAAACCCTCTATAAATCATAGCTATTTCTTATCATATATTATATGTTAAAATAAAATATGTTTTCATCTAACGGTTATTAATATATCATAGGAGAAAATTGAAACATTAAAAATATTGAAAACTTTTAAAATGTTAAAATGTTTTAAATAGATTACTGTTCTTACAATTATTGTTACATTAAATAATGGAGATTACAAAATATGTTATCTAAGTCAAAAACTAAATTAGTCTGTACGATAGGTCCAGCATCAGCGAATATTGATATCATCAGAAATATGATTTTGAGTGGTATGAATATGGCACGTTTAAATTTTTCACATGGTACTCATGAAACTCATAAAGTATTAATAGATATGATTCATAAAGCGTCATCAGAGTTAGGTATGCACGTTGGTATCCTTCAAGATCTTTGTGGTCCTAAGATACGATTAGGTATATTACCAGATGAGGGTATTCAGTTACGAGCAGGCGAGACTGTAATATTACGAGAAGCATCTCGTTCAACCGAAGGTACAATACCAGTTGATTATGAAGGGTTGCATACAGAGATTAAGATCGGTGAGAGTATTCTTATAGCCGACGGTATTATGGATCTAGAGATAATTGAGATAAACGATTACGATGTTGTATGTAAAGTTATAAGTGGTGGAGTAGCGTTTACAAAGAAAGGAGTTAATCTTCCAAAATCAAAATTACGTATCCCAGCTTTTAGCAATAAGGATAGAGCAGATTTAGAGTTTGGCTTAAAAGAGCGTTTAGATTATATTGCACTATCGTTTGTTAGATCAGCAGAAGATTTAGAAGAGATATCAGATATAATATCTAACAGTAGTTATCACCCTAAACTGATAGCGAAGATAGAGAAACCACAAGCGATGGAGAATTTAGAGTCAATCATCAAAGCAGTAGATGGTGTAATGGTTGCAAGAGGCGATCTAGGTGTTGAAGTTCCATTTGAAGAAGTCCCCCACATGCAGAAAATTATTATTAATAAAGCACGCAGTTGTGGAGCTATGGTAATCACAGCGACACAGATGCTTCAAAGTATGGTATTATCTCCTCGTCCAACAAGAAGCGAAACAACAGATGTAGCAAACGCAGTATCAGAGGGTACAGATGCGTTAATGTTATCAGATGAGACAGCAAATGGACATTATCCGTTAGAAGCAGTAAAGACATTATCTAAGATTGCAAAAGCAGCTGAGCGTTACTCATCATCATCATTGAGTATGGATTTTGCTCCGTTAGATTACTCTAAACGACTTGACAACTCACAAGGTAGTGATGAAAATGCAGAGGATTTAATTTTAGGCTTAGCAAGAGCTGCATGTTGGTTAGCTAAGGATATAGATGCAAAAGCGATAGTTGCGATGACAAGTACAGGATACACAGCGTATAGTATTGCAAGATTTAGACCATCATCAATAGTGTTAGCGTTAGCTCCAACAGAGGAAGCTTGTAGAAAAATATCATTAATTTGGGGTACAGAAGCTATCTTGATAGATGAAGTAAATAGTAGTGAAGAGATGATATCTGTAGCAATAGAAAAGGTACGTGAAGCAGGACATGCAAGATTAGGTGATAAGATAGTAGTAGTTGCTGGTTTACCGTTTGGTACTCATGCACCGATAAACTTTTTACGAGTAGTTGACATCATTTAATTATAACGATGTTATATAAATAGTTGTTATTTTTTTGTAATTTTTATAATAGTGGTTAAAAGAGTTTTCTTTTGCCACTATTTTAGTCTCATTATATATGATATGTATAAATAGATTTAATGTTATGAAATCAATTAAATATAAATCAATAAACAACTTTTTCACTTTCATTAAATAAATATAGAGTCTTGTTTTATAAGTATGTATAATAATGCTTGAAAAAAGATATAAATAGGAGTAATATGCACTGGAATTTTTATAGATGATAAATATCGGAGGCACATATGGTAGAAAGGAGTTTATTAACCCCTAACCTGTCGAGAAGAGATTTTGTTAAAGCATTAGGTACAATTACAACAGCATTAGGGTTACCAATGACATTTGCAACAGATGCAGCAGAGGCGGCATCAAATGTTGATAATCGTCCCCCAGTTATATGGTTACATTTTCAAGAGTGTACAGGTTGTACGGAGGCTGTGTTAAAAGCAACACATCCATCTCCAGCAGAGTTAATTTTAGAGTTAGTTAATTTATGTTATCAAGAGTCTTTGATGGCAGATTTCGGACATGGTGCAGAGTTACTGTTAGAGGCAGCTATGAAGAAATATGCAGGCAAGTATATTTTAATAATTGAAGGATCTATTCCACTAAAGGATAATGGTGTTTACTGTAAGATAGGTGGCAAGACAGCTATTGATATCTTAAAGCATGTATCGGCATCAGCAGCCGCAGTTATCAATTTAGGCATATGTGCAACAGATGGTGGTATTGCTTCTGCAGGATCAAATCCAACAGGTGCAGTAGGAGCTCCGTCTCTTCTTCCAGAGGGTATTCCGTATATATCATTACCGGGTTGTCCTCCTAACCCATATAACTTATTAGGAGTAATAATGTATTTACTCAACTTTAATAAGTTACCAGAGATGGATTCAAAAAAGAGACCGTTATTTGCGTATGGTACATTAATCCATGAGTATTGTGAACGTAGAGCACATTTTGATGCAGGTAGATTTGCCCAAGAGTTTGGTGATGAAGGGCATAAAAACGGTTTTTGTTTATATAAATTAGGATGTAAAGGTCCTGTTTCTCATGCAAACTGTTCAGCGATAAAGTTTAATGAAGGTATTGTTTGGCCTATAGGTAATGGTAATCCATGTATAGGTTGCACGGAGGGTGATGTATTATTTAAGCAGAGTTTATTTGCTCCTGCTATGGTTTATCAGCCTAGACTTAATTCTAATGTTCCACCAGCTCAGCAAGAAGGATTAGGTGACAGAGCTACAGCATCACAAGGTGTATTAGTGGGAGCTATTATCGGTGCAGCGGTTGGTGCTGGTGCAGTTTACGCATCTAAGCTATCTAAGGAGCCTGAGGATGAAAACAAGTAGAAGAGAATTTATAAAAGTTGGAACAGCAGCTGTACTTGGTGCAGGAGCAGTTACAACTGTTGGGGTTAAGGATGCAGAGGCTGCGGCGAAGAGGGAGTTTTCTCCTGAAGCTGTAGGTATGTTTTACGACTCTACTAAGTGTATAGGGTGTCAAGCTTGCGTTATAAGTTGTTATGAGATTAATTTTGTTAATCGTCAATCATATATTAATAATGTGCTAGCACCTGAGGATCAGAACTTTATTGTAAGAGAGGATTTAATTCCTAAACTTGCACCTGAAGATCAATTTAATCCTGATAGACCTTGGTTAAATGTTGAAACAAACGACTATAGATTTAGAAATATTATACAAAAATATGTTGATCCAGAAGATAATGTACATTTTATCAAACATCAATGTATGCATTGTAATCATCCTGAGTGTGTATCGGTTTGTCCAGTTACGGCATTAACAAAAGATCCAGTTGATGGTGTTGTTGAGTATAACGCATCGTACTGCATTGGTTGTAGATATTGTCAATTGGCTTGTCCGTTCTTGATACCTAAATATGAGTGGAAGAGAGCGGTACCAAAAATCGTTAAATGTGATATGTGTAAATCAACACTTGGAGCTAATGATATAGCTGGTACTGGTTGTACAAATGTTTGTCCAACGGGTGCTGTTATTTACGGTAAGCGTACTGATCTTATGAAAGATGCTAAAAATCGTATTGCTAATAACCCTGGTAAATATTTTGCTGATAAAGTTTACGGTGAGTATGATAACGGTGGAACAGATGTTATATACTTATCGGCAGTAGATTTTAAATATCTCGGTTTTGATGAAAGAATTCAAGATTTCTCTTATGCAGAAGTTTCTGAAAATCTTCACCATACAATATATACATTAGGCTTAGCTCCGATAGGTTTATTTCTTACATTAGCAGTTGCTGGATATATAAATGGTAAGAGAAATGCTCATGATACATTTGAAGGTGTTGAATTTGAAGATGAATATGTACCAGATACAAAAACAGCTACAAAGAGTAAAGAAGTAAAAAATAAAGAAGTAAAAGCTAAAGCTGAAAAAGATAAGGGGGGCGAATAAATGGCTGGACATCACCATGAATACGTAATACGTAGAGGTAATATTTTCACTCCAACATTTTATGTAACCACTGCACTAATCATTTTAGCTGTGATAATAGTTCTTTATAGATATTGGATGGGTATGGGTTATATCACAAATATGAGTGATGGGTATCCTTGGGGAACATGGAAATCAGTTAATGTTTCTATAGGTGCTGCATTTGCTTGTGGTGGGTATGTGCTTGCTATACTTGTTTATATATTTAATAAATATAAGTATCACCATATGGTAAGATCGGGTGTTTTAGTATCTATGTTTGGATACTCACTTGCAGGACTTGCCGTGTTGATTGATGTTGGTAGACCATGGAATGCGATATACTTTTTTGTTCCAAGTAACATGCAGTTAAATTCTGCATTATTTGAAGTAGCGTTATGCGTTATGGCATATACTGGTGTAACTATATTAGAGTTCTTACCAGCGGTTTTTGAGCGTACTTCATTGATTGAAAAGTATCCACGTTTTTCAGCATTCTCTAAGAAGTGGTATCATGTTATCGAAAAGATCACTTTTTTAATTATTGCAATAGGTATCACATTGCCATCTATGCACCAGTCATCACTAGGTACAATGTTGATAGCAACAGGACATAAACTACATCCATTATGGCAGTCTAATTTCATACCGTTACTATTTTTAATAACTGCATTTGTAATGGGTATTGCATCTATAATTCTTGTATCTATGTTGACATCGAAACTGTTACATAGACCGTTTGAAAAGAGTATATACGGTATTGCTAAGTTAATTCCTTATGCAACGATAGCGTGGATAGTTGTTAGAATTATATCATTAACAACAGCAGGTGCGTGGGGTTATTTATTTACTTCGGGCATACTATCATTTTTTGTAATATTAGAGTTCTTAACGATGGGGATACCAGCGTATATAGTTCTTAGAACAAAACTTGGTAGAAGTAAGCGAGGGGTATTTATCTGTTCAAGCCTAATGGTAGTAGGTGTGTGCTTATATCGTCTAGGAGTTTACTTATTAGGTTTCAATGTTGAAGCAGGTTGGAATAGTTATTTTCCTAGTTTCGGTGAAACGATCACAACAACTGCATTGCTACTAGTGATATTATGGGGTTACATAATTCTTATAAAATTAGTACCTGTACTACCTAACCTTGATGCTAAAGGCGACCCTAGAAAAGATTAATTTACAGTATATATAATTGATATAAAGATATAAAATAGGAGATAATTGAAATGGCGAAGAGAATTACCATAGATCCAATCACAAGGATAGAAGGTCATCTTAGAATAGATGTGCAGATAAATGATAATAACGTAGTTGATGATTCTTGGTCATCAGTACAGATGTTTAGAGGAATTGAAACAATATTAAGAGGATCAGATCCAGCATCAGCGTGGTCTTTAGCTCAAAGATTTTGTGGTGTTTGTACAACTACACACGCTTTAGGTTCAATCAGATGTGTTGAGGATGCTTTAAATGTTGAAATTCCTTTCAACGCACAGATGTTAAGAAATCTTGTTTTAACAATTCAATCGTTACAAGATCATATAGTTCACTTCTATCATTTAACAGCGCTTGACTGGATAGATATAGTCTCTGCTACTAAAGCTGATCCTGTAAAAGCTGGTAAAATAGCTGAAGGATTATCTGGATGGCCAAAAAACTCTGTTAACGATATGAAAGAAGCTAAAGCTAAATTGACTGCGTTTGTAAGTACTGGAAACTTAGGGATTTATAATGCTGGATATTGGGGACATAAAGATATGCGCTTATCTCCAGAGATAAACTTAATGGCTTTCTCTCACTACCTTCAAGCTTTAGATGCTCAAAGACAAGCTGCTCAAGCAGTTGCGATCATCGGTGGTAAAAATCCACACATTCAAAATCTTTGTGTAGGTGGAGTTTCAACTCAGCTTAACATGGATGGGTACACAGGTTTAAATATTGAGAAGTTAGACTGGTTAGGTGATATCATCAATACAGTTGATAAATTTATCAATCAAGTATATGTACCAGATGTTCTAGCAATCGGTGGAATATATAAAGATTGGTTTAACATGGGTAAATGTTCAAAGAACTATATATCTACTCCTGATATTCCTCTTGATGGTAAAGCATCTAAGTTTGCTATTAAAGGTGGAGTTATTTTAGGAAACTCAATTAGAGAGTTCAAAGATTGGAAAGATACAGATCTTCGTTCAAAAATAACAGAAACATCAAAACATGCTTGGTATGCAGAAAATGAACCTCTTCATCCGTATGTTGGCGAACAAACTCCTAACTATACTGATTTTCAAGATGATGGTAAATATACATGGTGTAAAGCTCCTCGTTATGATGGTAATGTAACTCAAACAGGTCCAGTTGCTCAAGTTATGGTGAACTATAAATTAGGTCATCCAGCGACAGTAAAATATGTTGATTATGTTAGATCAAAATTAGGTTTATCTGTAGAGCAACTGAACTCAACTATGGGACGTAATGCTGCAAGAGCTATCAGATCGTTGGTTATGGTTGAAAATGCGAAAGAGTGTTATCAGTTATTAATAGATAACTATGCTAGTGGAGATACTGAATATAATAATCCTACAACGATCCCAACGGGAGAGTATAAAGGTGTTGGTTTCAATGAAGCACCACGTGGAATGTTATCACATTGGGTTGTTATAGAAGATAAACTAATCAAAAACTATGAGGCAGTTGTTCCATCAACTTGGGTAGCATCGCCTAGAGATAATCAGAATAAGAAAGGTCCTTACGAGGAATCATTAATGAACCTTAAAGTTGCTGATCCTAAAAATCCTTTAGAAGTTGTTAGAACGATCCATTCATTTGATCCTTGTATCGCATGCGCAGTGCATACTGTTGATGAAAAAGGTGTAGAGTTTGTTAAGGTTAAAGTAAGATAGTAAGTTATTAATCTGATTTACATTTTGTGATTATTATATATGAGGAGATTTATATCTCCTCATTTTATTACTCATTTTAAGGAGTTCAAGTTGAAGAAGATTGTAGTAATGGGTATAGGTAATTATATTTTTACTGATGAAGGTATCGGTGTTCATACTATTATGGAGTTAGCAAAATTAAAATTACCTGAGAATGTTGAACTAGTTGATTGTGGTACGGCAAGTATGTTTACGAATAATTATATCGCTGATGCAGATATATTAATTGCGATAGATGCGATAGCTTCAGAGAAAGATGCAGGTACGATAGTTATCTACGATAAAGAGGATATAATGCTATCTCGAGTGCCTATGAAAATTTCTCCACATCAGATAGGTTTCCAAGAGACTTTGTTGCACGCTAGATTGAGAGGAGATATTCCAGATATTGTTAAGCTAGTTGGTATCGTTCCAAAATCTCTTGATGCGTCGATAGTTTTAACTGAGGCGTGTCAGAAATCTTTACCTGAAGTTGTGAAGATAGTTTTAGATTTTATAGAAGAGTATAATAAATAACCTTATGATATTGATAATAGATTGTATGAACAGGCTATGTTATTAATATTGGTGATAGGTTGACGAACAGTCAGAGTTAATAATATTGAGAATAGGGTTAATAAAGGTAGGTAGTATTGTTAATATTAATAATGGATTAGATGAATAGATTGTGTTGTCAATATTTGCAAGAGATAATTATAATAGATAACATTATTGATGAGAGATGAGTATAATAAATTACACGATTGATACAGTAGTTGATGAAGATATAAAAATATGTCAATTAAAGACGGGTGGTTTCAGGTTTGGTATTGACTCTGTTTTATTGGCATATTTTAGTAAACCTAAGCCTAAAGCTCGTATGTTGGAAATAGGTGCTGGATCGGGTATAGTTTCAATTTTGATAGCTAAAAAATACGGCATAAATATAGACGCATTAGAGTTACAAAAACCGATTTATGATACACTTATTAAAAGTATCGAACTATCGGAAGTGATAGGTAAAGTTACGCCTATATTGAGTGATCTCAACGAGTATAAACCTAAGGAAAGTAGTTGTTATACACATATAGTTTGTAATCCACCGTATAGAAAGATAGGTACAGGTGGGACAGCAAAAAACGATGTAGAGGCTATTGCAAGGTTTAATATTAAGTTAACATTAGATGATATCGCACTTTTTGCAAGAAGATATCTTGCTGATGGAGGTAGATTAACGTTGTCGTACGATGCAGATATGTTGATAGATCTTCTTGCTGTTTTACGAACTAATATGATTGAACCTAAGTCGTTACAATTTGTATATCCGTCAATTGATAAAGGTGCAAAAGTAGTTTTGATTGATTCAGTTAAAACAGCAGGTGTAGAGTTGAAGATAGAAAAACCTATTATTCAGTACGGCGATGATGTTACAAGATATGAGTATGATAAAGTTTTTAATTGTAAATGGAAGTAATATATTGTATTATTGAATTTATTGATTTTTAAATGAGGGTAGATTTGTTTTTATATATTAAGATAATATTAGTCGTACTTTTATTTTCTACAAACCTCTATGCAGGTATGCAATGCGATAATCGTACATATCTCCATAGAGATGTTTATGATGTTGATAATCTTTTCTACATAGAAAAAAATGACAATGCGAATACTACATTTTATGATATCAATCTTGATGAGAATGGATTAATAAACTCTAAGAAACCGATTGATATTTACTGGAAGCTATTTGATGAGGATGGAAGAAGAGATGAAGTATCTTTTATCGCTAGAAAATTAGCCTTTGGTTTATCAGAGATCAAGGAGATAGATCCGGGTAAACATTACTCAGTAAGAGTAGCTTCAATGGATAGAAATATTGAAGTTAAAAGGTATGATAATTGTTCATGGGCAGAGATGGTAATTGATGGAAAAGTCTCAAGAGTTGAACGTGTAATGTTGAAGATAAAAAAGAGTATCCCATTTGTTACTCTTGTATACATGGATCTGTACGGAACGGATCTCAAAAATCAAGAGGCGATTAATGCAGAAAGATGGTATCACGATGAAGATATCAGATATAAAAATAAAGATAAGCCTCCGTTGTAGTATCCCCACTCAAAAAATAGTTGATAAGAAAGATAGTTAATTCTAGGTTAATCGGATATATTTCAAATATATGTATCAATTTGGTAAGCATTTTATATCATCTATAACAAATAATATAAAATATAGTTTTAGTTAAGATAATTTTATAAAGATTATTAGTAACCGTATGTATCTTTAGTGATATCAATATATACAACTCAACACGTTGTTTGTGGTGAGTATGTTTAGAATACTGAATCTGTCATTTTTATACGTTGTCTAATATACTTTAAAAAGGTACGATATTTCTTATTTGATTTTGTCTAGCAATATTGAAATATTACGGAATTCTTTGAGCACTTACTATAAGGTGTTGTATGATTTACAATATTTTTCAAAATATTGTAAACTTTTTTTATTAAGTTTTATTTTGTAATATTAAAATTTCATACAATAAAGTGGTAGTAATTTTGAAAGAGTAAGTTGATTATTTTGATGTTTGTAGGTTGTTTTTTATTAGATGTAAATCTCCAATATAGATAATGAAAGATTAGATGAAGATATTAGATGTTGTAGGTATTCTAGAATAGGTTTGTATTGTGTGATGTAGTTTTAAATTAGTTGTAAGGAGTTATGATTTATTAAGAAGCATCTCTGTGTTGTAAGTAAGTGATAGATTATGGTTTTTTGATTGTTTTTTGTTGAAAAAGTTGACACTCTTCCCCAGAGTTTTTAAAGACTTCTTTAGATGGAATACTTTTAGATTTAAATCCAAAGACTTTACATGAATATGGGTGAGCAGGTTGCCATGTTATCATAAGATGAATACATTTAAAACAGTTGATCTTTTTAATAATTATGACACGCTCCTTATCATACTTTATAGTAATTCAATAATCTATAAATATCAAGTGATTTTAATTCAAACAACTATATTTTTTTCAAACATACAGATATATATACTATTCAAACTGTGCTACACTAATAATTATATAATATATTACAGGTATAAAATGATAAGTTCAAAATTAAAAAGTCTCATTGCAAGTAGAAATATTGTACAGAAGGATATGGCGATAGCATTAGGTATCTCACCGTCAAGGTTATCAAATTATATAACGGGTAAACGAGAGCCGAGTCATATGATGTTAATTATGATCGCAAAGTATTTACAGATTGATGTCAATTATTTTACACATAACGGTTTTAATAAAAGTTATTTAGATAATAATACTGCGAGTCTTAGTGAAGAGTATAATCACAAAGCATCATTTGCAACGATGTGTGAAAGAAACGAGAGTGATAAGACTATATCTATTCCTCTTCAAAGTATGTCAGGTAAAAAGACAGATATCCCTTACAGGAAGATATCTTTTCCTTCTGTTTTATTTGATGGTATTGAAGATATGTCAGCATTAAGAGTGTTTATATGTGCGGTAGATAGTTTCTTCGATACTCTTAAAAAAGATGATCTAATTATTGCAGTCAGAAGTGATGCTGTAAAGTTAGAGAATTTTGATAAAATAATTATTCATGGTAGGTATAGTAAAGTATTCTACTATTTCCAAGAAGAAAAAATGAAATTCTTAATTGATCGCAAATCACCTAAAAATAATATTAAAATAAGTGATGATGATTTACCAGAGTATTTCAAAGTATTATTTGTGTTAAAGCATTACTAAAATTTTAATAGATTAGAGTATTAATATGTTGATCTTACCACGTGTAATAATATTGATACATATGCGTTTTTGATTGAATAAATCTTATGATCGTAATATATTTCATTATGTGGAAGCATGTATAGTTTATAAATATTTATAATATAGAAACTATGGTATAGATCAGTAACATTATGTTCTAATGCAAAGATGATTCAATACGATGTTATTATATTATAAACGTGATTATGATTTAGTGGATATATCGTTGATATATCTATGTGCTAAGAAGCTCTCTGTTATTGATTATCAGCGTTACACATTAGTTATAATATCAATAGTTGCGGTTAAGATATTCTCAGTTATGATATCTGGTTTAACTTTAAATTTCATAATATCGTTTTGTATACTTCCTTTACCATACCCTGTTTCAACAAGATATGTTTTTGCATTAACAGTTTTTCCAGCGGTTATATCTGATTCTTTATCACCTACAAAAAAGAGTTTATTTTTATCTATTGGTAGATCGTTCATAGCAGTTGTGAGCATTCCAGCTTTAGGTTTTCTACAATCACAATCCACTCTATATTTTTCATTTTTCGAGCTTGTATCATGTGGACAGAAATATAGTGCATCTATTTTTGCACCTTGCAGAGTTAGTTCACGATACATTTTTTCATGCAATAAAGCTAATGTATTCTCATCAAAAAATCCTCTACCGATACCTGATTGATTTGTTATGATTACAACAAGAAAATTATGTAAATTAAGTAACCTGATAGCTTCAGCTGCGAACGGATAGATCTGAAAACTATCTATATGATTTATATATCCAGCATCGAAGTTGATTGTTCCATCTCTATCTAAAAATACTGTTGGTTGTAGGTTTGTAATATTACTCATAATAAGTATGTTACTCCTTAATAATATTTTGCATAGTATCTATAACTTTATTTATCACACTACTATTTATTGTATCAATTTTTTCAAAAAAGGATATGAAATCTAATTTTTTATCATTGTCATTTGAGACAAGCCATCTATCAATATCGATATCGGTTTCAAGGTAATTTATTAATGAGTATTCATCAGCGATAACTTGTACCTCTTTAAAGTTGTATAGATGTTTTCCTGTTGCAACACTTTTATGAAATTGTAGAGCTTCATAAATATTATGTCCACCTATATCGACTATGCTTCCACCGATAAATATTTTTGACGCAGTTATATATAGAGGTTCAAGCATACCGAGTTTATCGATAATTATTACATCAGTATCGGTGTTCATATTTGAGTATAGAGATGATGTTAGGTTGAGCGATAGTACTAAATTGTTGATGCTTGTTACTCTGTTAATGTGTCGTGGTGCGATGATTAATTTATCAAATTGATCTCTATTTCGTTTAAACGCTTTGATGAATATCTCTTCTTCGTTACTGTGTGTACTTGTGATTAACAGATAGTTCAGATCGGATATTTTTTCTATCGGATTGATTTCATTTATTATTTTTCTTTTCTGAAATTTTATATTTCCTAAAGTTATAGTTGTGCTAGATGAGACGATAGAATTTATCTTCTCTTTATCTTCGTTTGATTTAGCAAAAATGAATATAAAATATTTTAGAAGGTATGCAAAGAACGGTTTGAAAAAATAATATGTGTTAAATGTTTTATCAGATATCCGTGCGTTAATCATAATTAGTTTACTGTATTTAGCTAAGGTGATAATCATATTTGGCCACAGTTCTGTATCGACGATGAAAGAAAGTTTTACGTTCAGTTTTTTGATAATCTTTCTGATTGCGATTTTATTTTCTATCGGTATAAGAAAAGCGTAATCTGCTTTAATTTCGTTTATTGCGATATCTCTACCAGTTGCAGTCATAGTTGATATTGCGATGTTGATGTTATGAAACTTCTCTCTTATTTCTGTTACGAGGTTATGTATGCTTCTTACTTCTCCGACAGATGCAGCGTGAAAGAGTATTGTTCTATTTTTATTACTGTTAAGTTTATCTAAATTTACAAACCCTAATCTTTCAGAGAAGTGTTGAGCCTTTCCTTTGAAGTGGAGTGTTAGATATATGATAGGCACCCATATTGGAGCAAGCAGTAAGAGTATTGTATTATATAAGATTAGGAGAAGTTTCATATGTAAAATCCGTCATAAATTTTTCTAATTTTTGTCTATCAGCTTCGATACTTTTTTTACTTGTATCATCAGAGAGATAGATCGGTTTGCTATAGTATACATCAATTTTTGTAAATGGTAGAGGCAGTATAAAATTATCCCAACTGTTAAATTTTATAAATCTTTTAGGTTTTATGGTTGCGACGATTATCACCTTGTCGAGTTTTTTAGCGATTAAGATAGCACCACTTCTAACGGAGTGTCTAGGTCCTATCGGTCCATCAACAGTTATTGCAAATGTAGTTTTAAGTTCTTTAATAATTTTTATAGCTTTAAGTATCGCTTTAGCACCACCTTTAAAAGTTGATCCTCTGACGATATTATATTTCCATCTGTTGAGCACATAAGCGACAATATCACCATCTTTAGAGTCGGATGTAATCCCTACAACATTTTCATTTCTGTGTAGATATGCACATGGCAGAAATTGATCGTGCCACATAACAAAGACAGGTTTGATAGTTTGTCTTAATAGTTCACGATAATTTTCATCAAGATTGTGCTGTGTGTATCTCCATGATTTGCAGTAAAGGTTTAGTATTGTTGTTGCAAAAGATAGGAGTATTTTATTTACTTTTATGAACTATCTCCTCGCTTACAGAAAGTAAGTATATTATTCATTCTATCGTTAAAAATGTCAACAACAATAATAGGTGCAACAAGTGTATGTTACTTGTTTAGATTGTAAATTACTTAGAATATTGTTGACTGTGATCTAATATTAATTGATGAGATTGATGAGAATATGTATACTATAATTTAGCGATAATGGAGAGGTATATAATGGGTGTAATAAACGATAAATCAGATAAAATTGCATGGTGGCAGTTTTGGAAAAAAGACCCTGAAAAAGAAGCATTGAAAAACATTGTATCACTGATGGAAGAAGGAGATTTTGATAAAGTATTATGTTATATAGATGAAGTCCTTTTATTATATCCAACATCAATTAATATTTATTCTTCTAAGGTATACTGCTTACAGGGGCTTAACAGAATTGATGAGTCTTTAAAAGTATATATACAGCTCTCAGATATGATAATCGATATGGCTGTTCCTGAAAATATTGATGAAGCATATTTTAGTAAAGGTAACTGTTTTGCTGAATATGAGAAGTATGAAGATGCACTTTATTGGTACGATAAAGCGATGGTGGCAAATCCAAAAAATAGTGATGCTATCTATAGTAAAGGTACATGTTTTGCTAAACTTGAAAAGTATGAAGAGGCTATCAAGTTATTTAATCAAACTATAGTTCTTGAACCTAATAACGTTGATGTATATTGTGATATAGGTGTTAGTTTAGAGTTCTTAGATAGGCATAGAGAAGCTATCACATTTTACGACAAAGCTATTGAGATAGATAGAAATTATGATACTGCATATTACCATAAAGGGAATGTTTTAATTCTGTTGAAACAGTACGAAGAAGCTGCACACTGTTTTGGAATTATATTAAAGAGCTATCCAAGCGATAGTGATCTTCATCTCAAGCAAGGTAAGTGTTTGCAAGAACTTAGACAATTTAAGAAGGCGATTAGTAGTTATGATAAATCATTAAAGTACGATGCAAGTAATAGTGATGCGGCAGCAAATAGGGATTACTGTTTGAGACAGGTAGAGAAAAGTATTTAGTATTTTGATGTGTATAAGAGATTGAATTTATGAATATATATGTAGAAATTATTTTGTAGTTTAGAGCAGTATGATATGTTGCAGTTGTAAAAATCTTTGTAGAAATTGCTTAACAGTTTTGATAAACGTAAGAAGTTTAACTTGTAAACTTATATGGTATTTTTAAGGTTGATGTATAATCTCACACATCACAAATCACAAATCATGATTTTATAAATCACAATTTTCAATCTCAAAATATAGGTATAAAAAAGACAAGACATAAAATTTCTTTTACATCTTGTCTATATCTACTAAACATATTCTATGTTATTAAATTACTTTTTACCCTTTTTAGGTTTAGCCTTAGCTTTAGGTTTTGTAGCAACTTTAGCTTTAGGTTTAGCCTTAGCTTTAGGTTTAGTTTTCGCCTTAGTTGTAGGTTTAGATAAAGCATCAGGTTTAGGTGCTCCTTTAAGTACAGTAGAAGCCATAGGATGATCTGAATATTTTGTAAAGTTTTCAACAAACTTTTTAGCAAGTAACGCTAAAGTTTTATCATATTCTTCTCTACTTTTCCAACCTTTTTTAGGATCAAGCACAGCTTTGTTAACACCTGGAACAGATTTAGGAATTCCAAAACCGAATATAGGATCAACAGTGTATCCACCTTTATCAACAGCACCCGATAAGATCGCATTGATAATAGCTCTTGTGTCACTAATTTTAAATCTTTTACCGTTTTTACCACCACATAATCCAGTGTTTACTAGATACGCTTTAGCACGATGTTTCTTCATTTTTTCCATTAATATTCTAGCATACTCATAAGGATGCCAAACCATGAATGGTTCTCCGAAACAAGTTGAAAAAGTTACAGTTGGTTCAGTTACACCTTTCTCAGTTCCAGCAACTTTCGCAGTGTATCCAGATATGAAGTGATAGATAGCTTGATTAGTATCTAATTTAGATACAGGAGGTAAAACTCCAAATGCGTCAAATGTTAAGAAGATAATATTTTTTGGATGTCCACCTTTATTATCTTTAGCAGTACGTGGCATTTGAGTTAATGGATATGAAGATCTAGTATTTTCAGTTTTAGCTTCACTATCAAGATCAACAATTCTAGTTGACTCATCGAACACAACATTCTCTAATATTGTTCCGAAAGAGTGAGTAGTCTTATATATATCAGGTTCCATCTCTTGAGATAGGTTGATAACTTTAGCGTAGCAACCACCTTCGATATTAAATATTCCAGCATCACTCCAACCGTGTTCATCATCACCTATTAGATATCTTTCAGAATCAGAAGAGAGAGTTGTTTTTCCAGTTCCAGATAAACCGAAGAATAGAGCTGTATCATTTTTCTTTCCGATATTAGCAGAACAATGCATAGACATAACATTCTTTTTAGGAAGGTAGTAGTTCATAACAGTGAAGATAGATTTCTTCATTTCTCCAGCATATTCTGTTCCAGCTATAAGTACAATTTTTTCTGCAAAGTTTAACATGATTGCAGTTTCAGATTTTGTGTTATCCACTTTAGGATCACATTTGAAGTTAGGTAAATATAGTACAGTGAAATCTTCTTTAAAGTTAGCAAGTTTTTTAAGTACTGTTTCACAGATGAACATATTTCTAGCGAACATACTATGCCAAGCATATTCACTAATAATTCTTACTTTAAGTCTTGAAGTTTCATCAGCTCCAGCGTAAAGTTCTTGAACGAACAGTTCTCTATTGTCACAAAATTTTACCATTTTTTCTTTAATAGATCGAAAGTTTGATACACTCATTTCCGATGCAGCTGAGCTATCCCAGTTTACATCTTTTTCAGAAGATGGTTCTCTTACCACATACTTGTCTTTAGCAGATCTGCCAGTATGTTTTCCAGTGTTAAATGCTAATGCACCACCTTTTACAAAAGCTCCTTCGCCACGTTTAATAATCTCTTCAGTTAATGCCTCAGTAGGCATGTTTAAAAAGATTGTTTTCGGCGACTGAATATTGTATTTCTTAAGATAGTCGGTACCAGTTTTGTAAATGCTCATACGTTATTCCTCCACAGTTGATTTTCGTTGTTATATCTGTTACAATCCATAGGATAATATTTCTAGTTTAGGTATTTATGAAATTGAAAAATAGTTGTTATACAACAACATCTACTTATTCATTTATAGTATAATTTTTATAAGAGGTCAATGTTATTATGAATAATTTCTTTATTTCTTCTGTGTCGGAAAAAGAGATAAAGGCAGAAAAGTTAAAAGCACGCGAACTTAGATCGAAGGAGTGGTGGAAAACTTTGATTAATCAGGGTGTCTGTTACTACTGCAAAGAGAAGTTTAGTAAAGACCAATTAACGATGGATCATGTTGTTCCGATTATTCGTGGAGGCAAATCTACTAAGGGAAATATTGTATGTTGTTGCAAAGAGTGTAACAATAAAAAGAAGTATTATTTACCTATTGAAATGAGTGGAGAACTTGATAGTTAGTTAATTGTCGTGATGTTAAATAGTATAAGTTTTAGATTATGATTTTGTTTTAATTGTTGAGTATTAATTATAGTCGTTACATAGTACATATTAATTGTTTACAAGTTTCAGATTATTAAATATAAATTTATTGAATTATTAAATATATAGTATTTGTGTTAGGCACAAATTTTACGAGGGAAGGGATTAGATGCAAGGTAATATAATACGTGAAAGATTTCTGAAATTTTTTGAGACAAATAGTCATAAGATTATTTCGTCATCACCACTTCTTCCGATAGATGATGATACTCTACTTTTTGCAAACGCTGGTATGAACCAGTTTAAGAATATTTTTTTAGGCAAAGAGGTTAGAGATTATAATAGAGCAACAACATGTCAGAAAGTTGTTCGTGCAGGAGGTAAGCATAACGATCTTGAGAATGTAGGAAGAACAGCTAGACACCATACATTTTTTGAGATGTTAGGAAATTTTTCATTTGGAGATTATTTTAAAGTTGATGCGATAAAGTTTGCATGGAGTTTTTTAACTGAAGAGTTAAAACTTGATACAAGTAAAATGTTCGTTACGATATTTGAAGAAGATGATGAAGCACATGATATATGGAAAGATGTTATCGGGTTATCTGTTGACAAGATCCATCGTCGTGGTAAGAAGGATAATTTTTGGCAGATGGGGGACACAGGTCCATGTGGTCCATGTTCGGAGATTTTCTACGATCAAGGTAAAGGTGTAGGTTGTAATACTCCAGAGTGTGATCCAAAGTGCGAGTGCGATAGACATCTTGAAATTTGGAACCTTGTATTCATGCAATATAATAGAGATGAAACAGGCGATATGACTCCACTTCCTAAACCATCAATTGATACAGGTATGGGACTAGAGAGAGTTGCAGGTATAATGCAAAATGTTGTGAGTAATTACGATACCGATCTCATCAAACCGATCATAGAGTTTATAGCATCTGATATCGGTATAAAGTATGGTAGTGATGAATTAAGTGATGTGTCTATGCGTGTAATTGCCGATCATTCGAGAGCTACAGCGTTTCTAATAGGTGATGGAGTTATCCCATCAAGTGATGGTAGAGGGTATGTGTTAAGAAGAATAATGCGTAGAGCTATGAGACACGGTAGATTACTTGGATATGAGAATATCTTTTTCTATAAGGTTGTACTTTTTGTAATAGATTTCATGAAAGGATATTATACTGAGCTTGCAGATAAGAAAGAGTATATACAAGGTACTGTTGAGAAAGAGGAGAGATCTTTTATCAAAACATTATCATCAGGTTTAGAGATTTTAAATAGTGATATTCTTCCTAGATCTAAATCTAAGGGAGTGATAGTAGGCGATGATATTTTTAAGTTATACGATACTTACGGTTTTCCAGTTGATCTCTTAGAGGATATTGCAACAGATAATAATTTAAGTTTAGATATGTCAAGATTTGATATACTTATGCAGGAACAACAAGAGCGCGCTAAGCTAGGTGGACTAGGTGTGAAGCTTGATAGAGTTCTTGATATCTTTACAACTTTAGGATCAAAATATCAGTCGGAGTTTTTAGGATACAGAGAGAGTGATTTTAATAGTAGAGGAAAAGTTGTATCTATCATTAAAGATGAGAAAGAAGTTGCAACTATTATAGCTACTGACAAAGCGTTCTTGATATTTGATAAGACATCGTTCTATCCAGAGGGTGGTGGACAGGTAGGAGATATAGGATCTATCACAGCAGATGGGATAGAGTTTGAAGTTGATGATACATTTAAAGTAGGCGACGCTATCATTCATTCAGGACATCTTAGATCAGGTACAATAGAGATCGGTAAAGAGTTAGATCATAATATTAATAGTGGTAGACGACTTAAAACGGAGTATAATCATACAGCAACACATCTACTTCATAAAGCGTTACAATCAACTCTTGGAGCAACGGTTAGACAAGCTGGAAGTAATGTTGATGATGAGTCTTTCCGTTTTGATTTTACATTTGATAGAGCGTTAACGGGTGTAGAGATAGAGAGTATTGAGCAACAAGTTAATAATGAAATATTTACAGCACATAAAGTTGTGAAAGAGTATATGAATAAAGAAGAGGCTATAAAAACAGGTGCGACTGCGTTATTTGGAGAGAGATATTCTGATACGGTTAGAGTTGTTACAATCGGTGATTATTCAACTGAGTTATGTGGTGGTTGTCATATAGAGAACACATCTGAGATAGGTGTTTTTAAAATAGTTTTAGAACAATCTGTTGCATCAGGAGTCCGTAGAATAGAGGGTTTAACCTCATATAAAGCATTGGCGTATTTAAATGATGCAGATAGATTAAGAAAAGATTTATTACAACTGTTAAAGACACAAGATATAGTTAAGAGAATTAATGATATATTTTTAGAGTTAAAGAGTAAGGATCGTCAGATTAAAGATATTGAGTCGAAGTTAGTATCAATTAACGCTGAGGATATGTTATCAGATATTAAAAGTGTAAACGGTATAAATTATATAACGTTGCGTATGGATGATAGCAGTATAGATAATATGCGATCGTTACTTGATAAGGCTAAGCAGAAAGTTGTTAGTGGAGTAGTTATCATGGCGGGTATAAACGATAGTAAGGGTATATTATTGATAGGCGTTACGAAAGATTTAATATCTAAAATGAATGCTAATGATATTATCAAGAAGGCGAATACGATAACCGTTGTAAAAGGTGGAGGTCGTCCTGAGATGGCTCAAGCAGGTATTGATGATGTAAGTAAGATAGATGAATTATTGAATTCATTAATAGACATCATATAGGTTATCTGTTAATATATTTTGATTAGTAACTCTAATAACTTAGGTTGTTTTAATAGCTCTAGTTTTTTAGAATATTTATAATATTTTTTTAGGATGGTTTGATAAATTATGAAAGTAGAGATGGTTAATCCTTTTATTACAGCAACAATTAATGTATTTGATACGATGGCTGGATTAAGTGTTGCAAAAAAAGAGATTTATTTAAAACAGGAGATTGCTGCGGGTAACGATGTATCAGGTATAATTGGTATTGCAGGCAGTCTTACAGGGTTTGTAGCTATGTCTTTTCCAGAGTCGGTTGCCTTAAAAATTACGGCGGCGTTTCTTGGAGAGGATAAAACCTCTATTGATGCTGATGTAATTGATACGATCGGTGAAGTTATTAATATGGTTGTTGGTAGTGCAAAAACAGTTTTTGCTAAACAAGGTATGAAGTATGATTTAGGGCTTCCAAATGTTGTAACGGGTAAAGATCACACTGTTAATAGACCTAAGGATATTATGTGTATCGGAGTGAATTTTGATTTAGAGGGAGAAGTTTTCTCTATTGAAGTTGGGTTGAAGTAATTTATAAATTTAAAGTAGTTGTATTTATGTTAGTAGTATTTATTTTTATGTAGCGATACTTGTTTTATTTATATTTTTATATAAAGATTAATTTGAGGCGTTTATGATTAGTAGAGTAATTGATGCAAAAGATATATTTGTAAGAGTGGGCTTACTCACTCTTTTTTTAATTCTGATTTTAGGAGTTTTTATGAGTAATGTATTAGCGAAAGATACTTCATCTGCAAAGCTTCCAGATATAAGTAAGTTACCGAACGGTGTTACGTTGATATATCAGAATGTTCCAGATGTAGGTGTCGTAACTGTTCAATCGTTTATAGGCACAGGTTCTGTAAATGAGAGTATTGAGATTTCAGGGATATCACATTTTTTAGAACATATATTATTTAAAGGTACGAAAAATTTTAAACCGGGCGAGATAGATATATATCTTGATTCATTAGGTGGAGAAAATAATGCGTTCACAAGTAGTGATCTAACAAATTATTACGTTACGATCCCTACAAAAAATGTTGAGGCAGCGTTTGAAGTAGTTAGTGATATGGTGTTTAACGCACTATTTATCAAAGATGAAATTGAGAAAGAGAAACCTGTTGTAGTTCAAGAGATCATGCGTAAATATAATGATCCATCGTATATGATGTGGCAAGATTTATTGCATACGATATTTTTAGGAACACCGTATGAGAGAGAGGTTATAGGAACAGTTGAAACAGTAAATGCTTTAACGCAAGAGAATTTATTAGAGTATTACAATAGTTTCTATCATCCAGAGAATATGTTTCTAACAGTGGTTGGAGATATATCGAAGAAAGATGTTGAAAAGTTAGCGTTAAAATATTTCAATCAGACACGAGATGTTGATTTAGGAAAGCGTTATAAAGGATCGGATAAAGTTAAATTCACAAAATCTGTTGATAAAGTTTTCACAGCAGATATAGATATGGAGTATGTTGTTCTAGCGTTTCCAACTGAGGAGAAACTTAGCAGTACAATATATACAAATGAAGTTCTTTCAGAGATGTTAGCAGGTGGAGAGTTCTCTTTATTTAATGAGATATTAAAAAATCAGAAACGGTTAGTTATCTATACATCGGATCTATCGCTAAACCATAAGTATAACGGTTTGATGGGAGCGTTTGCAGTAACTCCACCTAACAACGCTGATAAGTTTAGAGATGAAGCCTTAAAGATTATTCAAGATATAGCTGATGGTAAAGTTGATGATAAAGTGATTGAGAAAGCGAAAAACAGATTAAAGTCTGACAATATTTATTCTTATGAAAGAGTATCATCATTGGCTAATGAATTAGGTTACGCATACACTTTAGATATGGATGATTACTATTTAAATTTTGTAAACGGTATAAACGCAGTTACGAAGAAAGATTTAATGAAGTACGCTACAGAGTTATTAGAGAAACCTATGTATTACGCTAAAACGATCGGCAAGAAAAAGGCTGATAAGGGTACTGATAAAAAAGTAGCAAATAAAAAATAGTTAATAGATAAGATTAAATTATATTATTTAGATAGTATTAGAAAAAAACTCTAACCGATTTTATTATCAGTTAGAGTTTTTTATTGAGCAAAAATAATTACCTATATTATCGCATTAATTATCTATATTATTTAAATCGTATATCGCTTTAGCATATATTTTAGTAATCGTTTTAAGTTTATCAAGTGATATCCGTTCATTATATTGATGTGCTAAATCTTCATCTGCAGGCATATTAGGACCGAATGCAAGTGTGTTTGGAAACGCTCTTGCGTACGTTCCACCAGCTATAACCACAGGTTCGCTACTATCTCCAGTTATAGATTGATAAGCGTTTAACAGAGTTTTAACAAACGGAGAGTTTTTATCAGCATAGAGAGGTTGTTTATGATTAAGTATAGATATTGATGTGCCAGTTTTTTTCATAGCGTTACACACCGTATCTTCTGCATATTCAGGATTAATCGTAACAGGATATCTAATATCAAAATTAACTTGCAGATCTTCACTATCGTATCTAAGTATACCGAAGTTCACAGTTAGAGGGGTTGAGATTTCGTCTTCCATAACGATCCCTAAAAGTTTTCCATCTGTTTCATATTTGAATAGTTTATACATATCTTTTATCCACAGATTAAGTTCCTTCGGTGCGAAATCTAATTTTTCAAGTACACCGAATAATCGTTGAATAGCGTTCTCTCCTTTTTGAGGGTTCATAGCGTGTACTGCTTTTCCTTCTATTTCAAGTTTAATCATTTTATCTTCAAAATAATCGAACTTAATATAATCTCGATCAAATTTTTCTAACTGTATATAAATTTTAGCGATATCTTTACCACCGAAATAAGCAACAGCTTTATCAGGCACAACGTTCACTTTTTCACCAGCAGTCATTCCAAGCAGTATCACAGGTTCCATAGGCATAGCTTCAAACTTTCTTTTTATAGCAAGTCTTAATATACCTTTCTCACCGTACACAGCAGGAAATTTTGAATCAGGTGCGTACGAGTATTTAGGTATATCTTCAGTGCTAAGATATCTATTAACACATCTAAACTCGGTTTCTTCATCTAATCCTAAGATAATTCTAAACCTTTTATTAAGTTTTACACCAGACTCAAGGAGAGCTTTAATAGCGAAAAATGTTGCAGCAACCGATCCTTTATTATCTATTGCACCACGTCCGATTATTTCATTATCTATTATTTCACCAGATGTAGGATCTGCTTTCCATTTATCTAAATTATTATATGGCACAGTATCGAGATGGCATAATATACCGTAGAGATCGCCATCTTTATCTCCTATTTCAGAGTATCCAACTTTGTTTTCAATGTTTTTAGTAATAAATCCTAACTCTTCACTCCTTTCTAGCACATAGTCTAGACAGTCAGAGATATTTTTACCAAATGGATATTCATCAGTTACGTTACTAAAATTGTATACCGTATTAAACGATATTATTTTTTGTAGAAATTTTACTTCTTCGTCAAAATTTTTGTTTATCTTTTCATATATATTATTCATAATAACAATGATTATAAAGTTTTAATGTTGTTCAGTCAAGAACCTAAATTGCGATCACTACTATTAGTACTTGTAAATCAGTAGATCACGATATATAATACTGCTCCTTTTTGAGTTAATAACTTTATATTATGAAGGAATGGAACTTTAAGATGTCTATAAGAAGAATATATGTTGAGAAGAAAAAAGATCATATTGTTGAGGCGAAATCTTTAAAAGATGATCTAAAAGTGTTTTTAGGTATAAATGGAATTGAGGATTTAATTATCCTTAATCGCTACGATGTTGAAGGGTTAAATGATGATGAGTTTAATTCTGTATCTAAGATCGTTTTTGCAGAACCTATGATGGATATGCTTTATGAGGAAAAATATCTATTTTTATCAAACGACAAATATTTTGCTATAGAGTATCTTCCGGGACAGTTTGATATGCGAGCTGATTCTGCTATTCAATGTATAAAAGTTATCACAAACGCAGAGGATATAGATGTTAGATCTGCTAAAGTTTATGTTGTACGGGGAGATATCTCTGATGCAGATATTTTAAGAATTAAGAAATATCTAATAAATGAAGTAGATCAAAGAGAGGCATCGTTAGATAAACCATCGACTTTAAAATTAGATAGTGTACTAGATGAGAGTATAGAGTATGTTGAAGGATTTATAGATTTTACAGATGATGATTTAATATCGTTACTAGATAAATTATCGTTAGCGATGAGTATAGATGATCTAAAAGTAGCGTCCGATTACTTTAAAGATATAGAGCAACGCAATCCAACAGTAACCGAGATTAAAGTGTTAGATACATATTGGTCAGATCATTGTCGCCATACAACATTCAATACGATATTAACAGATATAGAGTTTCAAAATGGACGTTATAAGAAGTTATTTTCATCAACTTATGATGAGTATCTATCTATCCGTAAAGATGTGTTTGAGGGTAGATTATCAAGTAAACCTGTTACATTAATGGATCTTGCTATCATATCAACAAGGGCTAGATTAAAAGATGGTACGCTTGATAATTTAGAAGAGTCAGAAGAGAATAATGCTGCATCAATAGTTGTAGATATAGAGTATGAAAGTGGTACAGGTGATAGTGATACAGATACTATTTTATTGATGTTTAAGAATGAGACACATAATCATCCAACCGAGATAGAACCGTTTGGAGGAGCTGCAACTTGTTTAGGTGGTGCAATTAGAGATCCGTTATCTGGTAGATCATATGTGTATCAAGCTATGCGAATAAGTGGTGCTAGTGATCCACGTGAGAGAGTTGATAAAACTTTAGTTGGCAAGCTTCCACAGATAAAAATATGTAGAGACTCAGCAAGAGGATATTCATCGTACGGTAATCAGATAGGTATTGCAACAGGACATGTTAAAGAGTTTTATCACTCAGGTTTTAAAGCGAAGAGAATGGAAGTTGGTGCTGTAATCGGAGCAGTTTTAAAAGCAGATGTAACTAGAGAGACACCAAAGAACGGTGATCTAATAATTATGTTAGGTGGCAGAACAGGTAGAGATGGTGTTGGTGGTGCAACTGGATCATCTAAAGAGCAGAATTGCACATCAATAGATATATCATCAGCTGAGGTTCAAAAAGGTAACGCTCCAGAAGAGCATAAATTATTACGTTTATTTAGAAAGCCTAAAATAAGTAAGATGATTAAGAAGTCTAACGATTTTGGAGCAGGTGGAGTATCTGTATCTGTTGGAGAAATAGCTGATGGTGTAGAGATCAATTTAGAAGTTATCTTGAAAAAATATGAAGGTTTAACGCCGAGTGAGTTAGCGTTATCAGAATCTCAAGAGAGAATGTCTGTAGTTCTTGATAGATCAGATCTTGATGAGTTTATTAAAGAGTGTCATAGAGAGAATATTGAAGCTGTAGTAATTGCAACAGTAACAGATAAAAATAGATTAACTATGAAGTATAAAGATAGTTTAATTGTAGATATTTCAAGAGAGTTTTTAGATACAGCAGGTGCAGTAAGAGAGCAAGATGTTATAGCTCGAACTGATTTTAATGTAACGGTTTTTGATAGTGAAAAATATAGTAAGTACGACAATTTTTATCTTATGGTTACGAACAAAGTAACAGATATAAACCTTGCAATTCAACAAGGATTAGTTGAGTCGTTTGATTCAACTATCGGTGCAAGAACGGTATTATCTCCATACGGTGGTAGACATCAATTAACTGAAGCAGAAACGATGATATCAAAAATACCAACATCTAATAATAGAGATACAGTTACTGTATCTGTTGTAAGCTACGGTTACAATCCATATCTATCAGATGAGTCTCCGTATCACGGTGCTTATTTTGCAGTGATTGAGTCTGTAACTAAGATGATTTCAGCTGGCGTAAAGTTAAAAGATATTAGGTTATCATTTCAAGAGTATTTTGAAAGATTAGGTAGTGATAAGCTTAAATGGGGTAATCCGTTACTATCATTATTAGGAGCGTTAAAAGCGTTGAACTCGTTATCACTTGCATCAATTAGTGGTAAAGATTCTATGTCAGGTACATATAAAGATACGGTGAACGATATCGAGTTAACAGTTCCACCAACTTTAATATCATTTGCATTTGCAACGACTAAAGTAGATAGAGTGATAACTGGAGAGTTTAAGAAATCAGGCGAGAAAGTATATCTTATTAAGACAGATATAGATGATGATAAATTGATTGATATAGAAAGATATCTATATAATATAGAGTTGATTGATGAGTCTATAACCGATGAAGAGTTAACCTCTATTTACACCGTTAAAGATGGTGGAATAATTACGGCGTTAGTTAAAATGTCGTTAGGCAATATGATAGGTATAGAGATTAATTCAGATATCACATTAGAAGAGTTACAGATCCCATATTACGGATCGTTTATCGTATCGACATCTATCGACTCATTTGATTACGAACGAGAAGTAATCGAGATAGGTGTAACGATTGATGAGCCGTATATACGATATCAAGATAGCGAACTTTTATTAACAGATCTTGCAGAGAGCAGTATTGATACGTTATCATCTGTGTATAGATCAAATTGTGAAGATGAATCGCTTGAGTATAAACCTATTTTAGGTGAGTATTCAGAACGTAAGAAATATAGTAATACATTTAAGGCACAGCCTAGGGTTGCGATCTTAGCGTTACCCGGAAGTAATTGTGAGTACGATACAAAACGAGCGTTTGAGATATCTGGAAGTAGTGATGCTGATATTTTTGTTTTTAGAAACAGGAGTATAATTGATATACAAGAGTCGTGTGAAGAGTTTGCAAAGATGGTAGATAACTCACAGATATTAGCAATTCCGGGTGGATTTTCAGCAGGAGATGAGCCTGATGGATCGGGTAAATTTTTCACATCAGTATTTATGAACCCACTTATAAAAGAGTCTATACATAACTTGATACATAAAAGAGATGGGTTAGTTATAGGTATCTGTAATGGGTTTCAAGCGTTACTTAAATCAGGTTTATTGAGTAAAGGTTATATAGGTGAACAAGAGGATAACGATCCGACGTTATCGTTTAATAAGATTAATAGACATGTATCAAGATTTGTAAGAACGAGAGTATCATCAGTAAAATCTCCATGGCTACTTTTAAGAGAGGTTGGGGATATAGATACAGTTGCCGTTTCACACGGAGAAGGTAGATTTGTAGCACCACAAGAGTATATAGATAAGCTGTTCAAAAATGGACAGGTAGCGTTTCAATATATAGATGGATACGATAATGTAACAATGAAATATCCGTATAATCCGAACGGTTCATCTCACGCAATAGAGGGGATCACATCAGTTGATGGCAGGGTGTTAGGTAAGATGGGACACTCGGAAAGATTTGGAGAAAATTTGCATATTAATAATAGATATGATAGCATGAACCAGATGATATTTGCGTCTGGTATAAAATATTTTTTATAGAGAGTTAATGGTGTTTGAAACAATTGTTCATCAACTATTAAATGGTTTAATAGTTGGAAGTATTTATGCGTTAATAGCTTTAGGGTATACGATGGTTTACGGTATACTTAGGTTGATTAATTTTGCACACGGCGAAATTTTTGTTGTAGGTGCATTTGCTGGTTTATTAGCGACGATGATCTTCGGAGATTCGTTTATTATTGCGATTATTTTTGCCTCTATAACATCTGTACTGTTAGGATTATTTGTGGAGAGGGTAGCGTATCGTCCACTTAGGGACTCAAAAACATCAACGATAGTTTTCTCAGCTGTTGGATTATTCGCAATAGTTTTTGTAGCATTTTTATCTCAAAACACAATTTTTGATTTAGTTACATCTATCCTTTTTTGGTTAGGAGTAATACTATTAATAGCTATCATTGTATGGCTTGTTAGATCTAAATCGTACCTTAAAAGCAGAACATCAACTTCAAGGATAAACGCATTAATTTCGGCTATTGCGATGGGTATTGTAATATCTAATATGATAGCGTTGATTAAAGGTCCTGATAGAGAGGTTTATCCGAAACTTATTCCAGATGTGATGTTTGATGTTTTTGGTATAAATGTTTCTCTGTTACAGATATTTATTATTTCATTTTCGTTCGTGCTTATGGTTGTGCTTTATATTGTTGTGAATAAGACGAAAGTAGGACTTGCGATGCGAGCTGTATCATATAATTTAGTTGCTGCAAAACTTATGGGAATAAATCCAGATAAGATTATCTCATTCACATTTGCGATCGGTTCATTGCTTGCAGCAATTGCTGGCGTACTTGTTGGAACATACTATAATATAGTTGATATAAATGTAGGGATGATGTACGGACTTAAAGCGTTTATTGCGGCTGTTTTAGGTGGTATAGGTTCAATTCCTGGTGCAGTTGTTGGTGGTATTATATTAGGTGTTGTTGAGGTTATGGGTGTAGCGTTTATATCTCCATCATATAGAGATGCGATAGCGTTCGGAATTTTAATTTTTATATTGATCGTCAAACCTACAGGATTATTCGGTAGCAACACGAAAGAGAAAATATAATTGTTGTTGGCTAGTTGGTGCGATAGTTTTACGGCTCGACTAGTTAGAGAAAATAGTACATACGTTTTACGGCTCGGTTGGTTTGTGCGATAGTTTTACGGCTCGACTAGTTAATGAAAATAGTACATACGATCTTGGTTGGTGCAATAGTTTTACTGTTCGACTAGTTAGAGAAAATAGTACATACGATCTCGGTTAGTTGGTGCGATAGTTTTTTACGGCTCGACTAATTAGTGAGATAGTACAGACGTTTTACGATCTCGGTTAGTTGGTGCGATAGTTTTACGGCTTGGCTAGTTGGTGAAAATAGTACATACGTTTTACGGCTCGGTTAGTTAGTGAAGTAATATAATTGATTTAATATTTGTTAAATTGGTTTTATATAAGTAGTTAAGTTAAAAGTAGATAGAGTTAATTTGGAGTCTTTAATGGATTTTTTATTTAATGATTATGTTTTCCAAGTTATGACAATAACAGGTATAAATATCATAATTGTTCTTGGTTTAAATCTTATCACAGGTGTAACAGGACAGCTTTCATTAGGGCATTCAGCCTTCATGTCGGTAGGTGCTTACTGTTCGGCAATCATAATGATAAAATTTGCTGTACCGTTCTTTCTTTCAATAGCTATAGCAACGGTTGTATCAGGTTTTATAGGTGCATTATTAGGTATGCCTATATTGCGATTAAGAGGAGATTATCTTGCGATTGCAACGCTCGGTTTTGCAGAGATTGTGAGGGTGATTTTTCTTAACTTAAAAGTAACAGGTGGAGCGTTAGGTGTTAGTTCAATCCCGTATGAAACAACTCTTAGCACGGTATATATAATCTTAGCGTTTGGAATACTTTTTATGTATAGATTTGAAAAATCAAGATTTGGTTTAGCGTTAAGATCTATAAGAGAAGATGAAATTGCAGCAGAGATGATGGGGATAAATATAGCTAGATATAAAGTTTTAGCTTTTACAATAGGTTCAGCGTTCGCAGGACTAGGTGGAGCGTTATATGCACATCAGATAACTTTTATCGCACCAGATGATTTTGGATTTATGAAATCTGTTGAGTTTATCTCAATGCTAGTGCTAGGTGGCATGGGTTCAATTATAGGTGTGATAGCAGGAGTTATCGGCTTAACAGTTATCCCAGAGGTTTTAAGATTTGCATCAGAATACAGAATGGTAATGTACGGTATAGTTCTGTTAGCTATGATGATATTTAGACCACAAGGCTTGTTCGGTAAGATTAGAGTTAATTTATGATGAGTAAAAATATATTATTAGAACTTAAAGATGTGTCATTATCTTTTGGTGGATTACAAGCAATCGACTCGTTATCGTTTTCTTTAAAGAAGAAAGAGATAACATCTTTAATCGGTCCAAACGGAGCTGGTAAGACTTCATTATTTAATCTTATATCAGGGGTGTATATCCCAACAAGTGGCGATATAACTTTTAAAGGAAAACTGTTAAATAATTTAAAACCACATACGATAACATCGTTAGGACTTGCTAGAACTTTTCAAAATATAAGATTATTTAAGCAACTTACAGTTCAAGAGAATATCGAACTTGCAATGAATATGAGCAGAAAGAGTGGTATAGTAGCGTCGGTACTCGGCTTACCTAAACATCGTAAAGAGGTGAAAGAGGTTGAGGCGAACTCTATAAAACTTTTAGAGTATTTTTCACTTGTAGATTGTAAAGATATGCGAGCAGAAAATTTATCGTACGGTAGACAGCGTGAACTTGAAATATGTAGAGCGCTTGCAACAGGTGCAGATCTACTTATATTAGATGAACCAGCAGCAGGCATGAACCCGATTGAGACTGAAAACTTAATGAGTTTAATAAAAAATATTAGAGATGATATGTCTAAAACTATCTTCCTTATAGAGCATGATATGAAGCTAGTTATGGGTATATCAGATAGGGTAATAGTTTTAGATCACGGAGTAAAAATTGCTGAAGGACTTCCTAAAGATATCCGTGATAATAAAAAAGTTATTGAAGCTTATCTTGGTAAAGAGGATTAAAGATAATATGTTAGAATTAAAAAACATTTCTACTAGATATGGTAATATCTACGCTCTTGATAGAGTAAATATAAAGATTAAAAAGAAAGAGATAGTAACGATTATCGGTGCAAACGGTGCAGGTAAGTCTACTATTTTGAATACTATATCTGGAATATTAAAACCAGTTAACGGAACGATACTTTTTGAAGGCGAAACGATATCTCTTAAAGAAACAGATTTTATTGTAGGTAAAGGTATTGTTCAGGTACCAGAGGGTAGACAGATTTTCCCTCACCTTACAGTTTTAGAGAATATTAAATTAGGTGCATATCTTAGAAAAGATAAAGCTGAGATCAGTAGAGATTTTGAATATGTAACGAATTTATTTCCACGTTTGAAAGAGAGATTTAAACAAGCTGGAGGAACACTATCAGGCGGTGAACAGCAGATGTTAGCGATCGCTAGAGGATTAATGTCTAAACCTAAACTTCTTCTTCTAGATGAACCATCATTAGGTTTAGCACCTATTTTTGTTAGAGGAATATTTGATATCATCAAAGAGATCAATAAGAATGGTGTTACGATTTTACTTGTTGAACAGAATGCAAGAATGGCTTTATCAATTGCAGATAGAGGATATATTGTTGAAACAGGTAAGATTAAATTAGAGTCAAAAGCTAAAGATTTATTAACAGATGATTCTGTTAGAGAAGCGTATTTAGGTATATAGTTTTTATCTTGATATGTTGGGTAATTATTGAGGTTTATAGTTTTCATTGTAAATACTGTAAGCTCATCTAGGTATATCATTTTCGTCTAGAGATGTATGATATTTATCATTATTACTTTCTGTGTAGCGTTCAGTTTTTATCAAGAAATTTTATGTTATCACACCAACTTAACTAACCAATTACTCAGTCTAACTATAAAATCTCACTTAGCTAATCTATATATTCAGCACCTAATCGACTTCGATATATCTGTCTTTACAATAAATCAATATAACATTATTTCATAACTTATAAATTTCTCTATTTCTGTTTTGATATATCATCTTTATTAAATATAAGTTTAACTTCAGTCCACTCTTTCTCTTTAGATTTAATATCAATCCTACCGTTATGCTCTCTCACAATTCTTGATACAATAGATAAACCTAAACCAGTTCCGGGGTACTCTTTCTTAACATTTTCACCACGATGAAATTTTGTTAGGACAGTTTTGATATCATTTTTATTTATACCAACACCGTTATCTTTAAACATAATAATATAATTCTCTCTATAGCTATAAGCTTTAATAATTATAGTCGAATTAGGGTATGAGTATTTAACAGCATTCGATATAAGATTGTTTATAACTGTGATAAAAGTCTCACCATCAACATAGATCGTATCTGTACGTTTGATGTTAAGTGATATAATAAGCTCTTTATTTTTGATATCTATGTCAAACATCTCAACTCTTTCTTCCACCATATTGTAAATGTTTACAGGTATAAAGTGATAATCATACTGTCCATGTTCAAGTCTTGATAAAGTTACGATATCGTTAAATAAAGTTTTTATTGTATTGATATTATTTTTTAAACTGTAAGTAAATTTACTTCTCATTTCATGGTTATCAAGTATACGTTTGTCATCAAGCAGTTCAGAGTATGATAATATTTTTGTAAGTGGAGTTCTGATTTCATGAGCGATAGAATCGAGTAGTTCTGTTTTTAATTGATTGATACTATCGAGTTTATCGTTTTTATCTTTAAGCTCATCAACTAAAGTAATATATTTTCCAGCAGCATCGGCTAGTTTGCTAGTTAGGATATCTTCGTTATGTGCAATTTGTACGCTCATCTGATTGAACGCTTCAGAGAGTATAGATATTTCATCACTAGTATCAATTTTTGTCTCAACTATGTTTCCTTGTTTGATCTGTATAGTAGCTTTAGTCAGGGTGTTCACATGTCTTATTATAAGTCTATGAATAAGTAGTGAGATCACTATAATTATCAGGATTAAACTTATTATGATTGTGTAGAAAGTTATCTCGTTACTTCTAGTAAGCGATGTTTTGATTTCGTCAAGAGGTAGAGTTATCGATATGAGTCCTCTAAAATCATTTAATTTATATCCATCAGTATGGCAACTAATACAAGATTGATTAATAAATAATGGTGCTGCATAATTATACACAGTACCTAATATATCGTCTTGTGCTATTTCAGTATATTCTTTCATATGATTATGTTGTATAGCTTTCATCGCAGCCATTTCAAATTCAGTAGGTACGTTGTCTGCATTCACAAGATTATCAGATGTTATATGAAACCTAAACGCAGTCATTTTTTCAGCATATTTAGATAGCTCTTTTGTAACAACAGCAGGTACAGGTTCAACACGCTCTCTATTTTCAGCAGCCCACTGCCTCGTTATCACAACCATACTATGTACAGTTTTAGCTTGCGTATGAGCTTGTTCAATTATGGTTCTACTTTGATTAGATAGAAGCAGGTAAACAGCAGGGATCATTATCGTTAGAATTGTAATGAAGAGATAGAGTATAAATTTGACCATCAGTTTCATATATTTATTATATACGATAGGATAATTATTTCAATAACAATAAATTTATATTAATATTCGTGGAAATTATAATATGAATATTACAGATATCATATTTTATACTTGACAATATTGAGATAACTTAGTATTGTTTAGGAGTGCCTAAAGTTAAATATAAAGGCTAGTTAAGATATCGGTGGTATAGTTATTATTATAATGAGGTTGTTTTAATTATGGAAGATCAACATTTAACGCAAAGTCTAGAAGATTATTTAGAGGCTATATATATGATAATCAGAGATAAGAAGGTTGTAAAACCTAAAGATATATCGTTGATGTTAAATGTATCACAAGCATCAGTAACGGGTGCGCTTCGTTCCTTGGCTGTAAAAAAACTCATTTTATATTCACCGTATGAACCGATAGAACTTACAAGTATCGGTCTTAAAAAAGCGAGAGAGATACTTAGAAGGCATGAGTTATTAAGAACATTTTTCACAAAAGTTTTATTAGTAGAACACCAGATTGCAGATGAGACGGCGTGTAAGATGGAGCATGTAATACCTAAAGTTATTTTAGAGAGATTAGCACAATATATTGAGTATATTGAGAATTGTGAACATAAATCATTTGAGTGGATTGAAAAATCTGGTTACAAATGTATAGATAGAGAAGGATGTGAGGAGTGTACAATGGAATCAAATAATTTAGGATTAAAGGATAGTGATAAAAGTGTAAACTATGTTTCACTACTTGATATTCCCGTTGGTAAAAGCTGTAGAGTGATTGAATTAAATTTGGATGGTAGTACTCAGAAAAGACTTGTAGATATGGGGTTAATTAAAAATGCTATAGTTTCGGTTGAGAGATATGCACCACTTGGCGATCCTATAGAGATAAAAATTAATAACTCATGTATAGCTTTAAGAATTAAAGATGCTGGAAGGATAGAGGTAGAACTGATTTAGTTCTATGGGAGAGGCATGTGTTTTTTTCGCATATAGTTTAGGCTAGGCTAAGCTATATGTAAGTTGTTTATAAATTATTTATAAAGTGGGAAGGTTTTATGAAGGATATAAGAGTAGCGTTGGTTGGTAATCCTAATGCTGGTAAGAGTACGATATTTAATAGTTTAACTGGTGCAAAGCAGAAGATTGCTAATTATCCAGGAGTAACAGTTGATATAAAGCAAGGTACAATTAAGAATAAAGATATTAATATTGTAATATATGACTTACCGGGGATATACTCACTGTTTTCACAATCAGAGGAAGAGGTTATCGCACGAGATTTTATTGTTACAGAGAAGATTGATGTGATATTAAATGTTATTGATGTTTCAAATATAGATAGAAACCTTAATCTTACATTACAGCTTATGGATTTAAACATACCGATAGTAGCAATATTAAATATGTCAGATATTGCTGAGTCGAACGGTTACAGTATTGATTATAGTAAGTTATCATCTATGCTTGCAATGCCAGTTGTTAAGGCTGTTGGAAGCAAAGGTGTTGGAAGTCAAAATATCGTGGCAGAGATTGAGAGATTAGCTAGTGGGAAGTGGGTAAATAGTTATCCAAGAATTGATTACGGTAAAGATGTTGAGAAAGAGATTGAAGGTTTATGTGATAAGCTAGTTGTATCTACAGAGCTTTCTAATAAATACTCTAAGCGATATGTAATTGTGAAGTTACTAGAAGATGATGAATCTATGCATGAGAAGATGTATGTTGGTAAGAACATTGATTTGCTTAATCGTTCAAAAGAGAAGATACATTCATTAACTGGAGATAATTCAGCTGTGTATATAAGTTATGCACGTCACGGATATATCACGGGTATAGTTAGAGAGTCTGTTGATAAGCGTGTGATAGATAGGATAAATGTATCAGATAAGCTTGATAAAGTTTTAGCAAATAGAGTTATAGGTTTACCGATATTTTTCGGATTAATGTATTTACTTTTCCAGATGGTGTTCACGATAGGTGATCCGTTCATGGGATGGATAGAGACAGGTTTTGGTATTCTTTCAGAAGCTGTACATAATAATTGGAATGCAGAAACACTTCCACTTCTTAGATCGCTTCTAATAGATGGTATAATCGGAGGAGTTGGAGGAGTTATAGTTTTCCTTCCGAACATTGTTTTACTATTTTTTGCAATAGCCTTATTAGAGGGTACTGGTTATATGGCAAGGGTTGCATTTATTATGGATAAAATAATGCATAAGTTTGGATTACAAGGTAAGAGTATTATTCCTATGTTAGTTGGTTTTGGTTGTACAGTTCCAGCAATTATGGCGACAAGAACATTAGATAGTAGACGAGATAGATTAATCACAATGATGGTTGCACCACTAGTAAGTTGTGGAGCAAGACTTCCTATATATGCACTTATTATTCCTGCATTTTTTGCAGAGGACATTCAAGCTGCGATGTTATTTATGATATATATAATAGGTATTGTTCTTGCGATAATATTCTCAAAATTATTAGGATTAACTGTATTTAAGGGTGAGACTAGAACATTTATTATGGAGATGCCACCGTATCGTATGCCAACATTGAAGGGATTAATAATTCATACATGGGATAGATCGTATATGTATCTTCGTAAAGCAGGAACGATGATTTTAGCAGTATCGATTGCGATATGGGCTATGATGACATTTCCAGCACTTCCAGTTGCAGATACAGATATGTATGAAGCAGAACGCACAGTAGTTGCAGAGTCTAATTTATTAGATGATGAGAAAGAGAGTCAGATATTAGATATAGATAATAAAGAGTTAGAAGCAGGATTAGTATATAGTATTGCGGGTAGAATAGGTAAAGCTATTGAGCCACCGTTATCATTATTAGGATTTGATTGGAAGATCGGAGTTGCCTTGATCGGTGCATTTGCAGCTAAAGAGGTTTTTGTTGCACAACTAGGTATAGTGTATTCTATAGGCGAGGCGACAGAAGAGAATCAAACATTGCGTGAGAAATTGAAATATAATTATTCACCACTTGTAGCTTTGTGTATAATGTTATTTGCGTTGATTTCTACTCCATGTGTTGCGACTATGGTTGTAACGGCTAAGGAGTCAGGATCATGGAAATATGCAGCGATGCAGTTGGTTGGCTTAACATTATTAGCTTATATTATTTCGTTGATCGTATATCAAGTAGGTACATTTTTAGGTTATTAATTTAGGATGTATGTTACAGTTGGTTTATGTGGATTAGAGATTGTTTTTATGTAGTACAATAATAAATAGGAGTGTTTTATGGTAGATATAGTATTAGTATCAATAATCTTGTTAGTTGTTGCTTTGTATACAGCATATAAATGTTACGGTTTATTTTTCTCAAAGGAGAAAGCATCTTCTTGTTGTTCATCATCGAAGGAAGGTTGTGGTTCAGGTTGTGGTAGTGATAAGTAATTTTAGTAATAAGATCATAGAGCAGTATTAGGTTGAAAGAATTTTATTAAAGTTTTGACTCTATGTTAATCTGTATGATTAGAAGATATAGATTAATATAGGTGTTTTTTGCAGTCTAGCTTATGGTACACTAGATTGTTAAAGTATAATAATTATAAAGAGGGATTGATTTATGAATAATGTAGGAAAGTTGTTTGTAGGGTTTAAAGGATTATTATTGGTACTATTTGTTTTTACTATGATGGGGTTTGCTAAAAACAGTTATGCACAGGAGAATGATTTAGAGATTAAAGATGTAGGTATTAACTTTTTTGGTGCTGTGTATATGGATTTCTTTTATAATGATAGTGGTTTAGGAGCTGTATCAGATGGTTTATCATTACTACAAGAGTCTGGTTCATCTAATTTAGGTATAGATGTATCGTACGGTAATGCGTTTGCATTATTTGAGTTAGGTTTAAGTACAGATGAGATTATCAGACGTCTATATATCGGTTATGAGTTTGCAAATGAGTCTAGAATAATATTTGGTAGAGACACAACGATTGCGACTTACACATTTGGACAGATGGCGTTTGATGAGAACGGACTAGGCGGTACAGGAACGCTAGGTAGTGACCGTTTTTTACAGATAAGATATGAGATAAGCGATTTTCAAGTAGCGTTAGTAAATAATGAAGCAACAACTGATACAGATAGCATAATGTTAAATATTCCTCATGTTGAAGCGACTTATAATTTAGCTATCGGTGATTCGAGTGAGACATTGATATTTTTATCTTTAGGTTACTTTACATTTGATGATACAGTTGATGCTACTACTGGACTTTCAACAGCGTTAGATCCGTTATTAGCTGGTACATTAGGAGTAGGTGGTAATGCATCTTTCGGTTTTATCACATTAAATTACTCTGCATTTATGGCGTATAATGGGGAGTTATTTGGAGTATTTTCGCAACAACTTTTTGATTACGCAGATCATTCAACAACAGGTAAAGCGCATAATTTATTCTCATTTGGTGGAGCTGTTGGGTTAGATTTTGATGTAATGGGGATGTTTTCAATCGGTGCAGGAGTTGGTTATATGGGATCAACATCGAGTGATCCAGTAGCTGATTCTATAGATAGTTCTATTGCAACGTACCTTAACTTCAACATACCGTTAGGTGAGTATTTTGCGATATATCCAGAGTTAGGTTATGTAGTTAATTTAGGAGATGTGTATGGAAACACATATACAGATCAGAATGCTTTTTACGGTGGCGTACATTTAGTAGCTACATTTGAGTAGAGATTAAGAGATATAGATTCACCTCTATATAAAATTGATATAATTATAGCTTGCATATTATAGATACTTTTAGTGGTAATCGTATTTATAGTATGTAGCTATTTTTTTTGTATAATGTTTGAAGTTTTAGCATAATGAAGTTGGTATAAATAGCTTTGCATAAAATAAGTTTCAGTATAATAAAGTTTGTATAAATAGCTTTACATAAAATAGGTTTTAGGATAATAAAGTTGTGTAAATCACTTTGCATGAAAAAAGTTTTAGTATAATGAAGTTTGTATAAATAGCTTTGTATAAAAAATATTATCAAACAGGTGAATAAATTTTTTGTGAAAATTATTTCGTTAAAAGTTCTTTTATCTAAAGTTATTTCATTTTAAAAAAGAGTGTTTTCTGTTTTAAATTATCTTTACAGCTATCGACACAAATCCCACAATTATTACACTGCTTAGAATTTCCATCTATTTTTGGATCAAGCATTAATGGACACTCTTTTATGCACGCCTTACATTCAGAACAACTACCTATATGTTCTACTTTTAATCCAAAATTTTTGAATTGAAATAACGATAGCAGAGTTCCAGTCGGACATAAATATCTACATGCAAATCGGTAGATAAAAAATATCTCTACAATTATTATGAGTAACAATATTATCACTTCTGATGTGAACGTTAGATGTTTAATTATCATAATCATCTGTGTTGATATAACAGATGGAGGCGAGATAAGATATAGTAACGGCACACCTAATATACCTATAACTATAAAACCGATTACGAGTAATCCATATCTAATTATATTTTGTTTATTTGTATTTATATTTTTATTTCGTACACTTTTAATATTTAATTTTAATTTTATTTTATCAATAAATTCAGTCATCAAGAAATATGGACAAGCGTAACTACACCAAACTCTACCGAATAATATAACGATTAGGATAGGTATCAAGATCGATATAAGCATTAACGGAACAATTTTATGTGATAAAAATATCGCTTGAAAAACGGCTAACGGATCAGATATTGCAAGGTCGCCAACTGTTAATGATATGAACGAACCGTTGATAAAATATATCTCTATAAGATTGAGTATTGGTATACCAACTATTAATAGTAGAAAAAAGAGTTGAGATATTTTTCTAATTTTCTGCATATCTATCTTCCACCTTTTTCAATTCTTTTAAGGTACTGTTTATATCCAGCTTCGTCGATATCAGCCATACCGTTCGGTAAAATATTGATCGCTTTTTTAGGAGTAGTAGGACAACTTTCTGTACATATTCCACAACCAGTACATTTATCAGTTATCCTAGGTAAGATCATATCCTCTAAATATATAGCATCAAATTTCAACGGACAACTATTAAAACATTGGTTACAGACAGCCATAGTTCCGTCAGCGATACCAGCCTCTTCTTGATTGTAGAGTAGGTGGTTAAGACAGATTGTATCATCAATTTTTGCAACGCCAATTCTTGTATCACGAAAATATGTAACCTCTTTATCTAATGCACCAGTTGGACAAACAGTTGTACATTTCATACATAGTCTACAACCTTTCTCTTCAGCGTATATATAAGGAGTACCGACTTCAAAATCTTTAGTTAGATTAGATCGTTTGATAACTCTATACGGACAGATCTCAATACATTTAGAACAACGTATACAAAGTTCCATGAAGAGTTTCTCCTCAACAGCACCTGGGGGTCTCATACGATTGATTTTAAAAAATTCGTTATCTTCAAAACTATTTAGAAATAGTTTTATTTTATTTATAAAACTCATTGTGGTTTATTTTTCTTTTTATTATTTATATCTTCAAAATCGATTTTAATTTCTCCGTCTATTAATTTATCAACGCTCTCACCGAAATGTATAGCGTGGTATGTGAAATCTATTACTAATTCATTTGCAAGAAAATCTTTTTGTATAACTTCAAGTTGAGCATCATCTTCAGTTGATATCACGAGTATCATTTTTCCAGCATTGATATCTTTTTCATATATTTCAACTTCACTATGGCTTTCAATAAAAGGTAGCAATTTTTCATACGAGTTTTTATCAAACTCTAGTACGGCTGATGTAAAAATCATTTTATTAATCCTCATCAAATATTTATATTTGATTTTTAAAAATAAACCCTACCTATATATTAAAGTAGGTAGGGTTATAGGGAGAAAAATTTATCTAATTAGCTAAATGTTTTCTTATTCATTTCTGTTCTTGTAACAAGATATCTACCATCAATTTTTTTAGGTCCACTAACTTTAGTTATTTTAACAGCTGAAACTTTATAATCAGGTTCAGCAGATGTAGGATCTACAATATCTGAACAGATAAAGTTTACCATACGATCAGCTTTTTGATCGTGCATAGGAACAAATATTACACCTTCTAAAGTGTTGTTCACAATTTTTGCAGGTAAGATATTTGATCCTCTAATAGATTCAACTTTAACTATATCACCGTTTTTAATTTTAAGTCTGTTAGCATCTTTCTCATTTATCTCTACAAATGAGTGAGGATGAGCTGCTGCAGTTTCAGGTATACGCATAGTCATAGAACCTGTATGCCACTGTTCAAGCACCCGTCCAGTAGTCATTATAAACGGATAAGCTGGAGAAGTTTGTTCGCTATTATCAGGATCATCTCTCAAGAAGATATTAGCTTTACCGTGCGGTCTTGCATAGAAGAATTCTTTAGCATCAGCAGGTATAGTATATCCGTATCTTTTAGGATTATCAAATATAGGATCCATTCCTCTAACATAACGTTTGTAAGTGCCAGGACTTTTCTCATCAGGACAAGGCCACTGAACACCAACAGTAGATTTTTTAAGTCTGCTATAAGTTGCACCTTTTAAAGTTTTTTCAGTATTGGCAGTACACCCGATATAATCGTTCCAAGCAAGCTCGTTCATTCTATCGATATTTGTTTCATTAGCCCAACCGATAAGTTTAGTTAAGCCCATTCTTTTAGCTATCTGTGCAGCGATCCATATATCAGCTTTAGCCTCACCTGGAGCATTAACAGCTTTTTCAGTTAAGAAAGATCTTCTTTCAGAACAGCCAAATACTCCACCTTTCTCATATATGAAAGCAGCAGGAAGTACAACGCTTGCACATTGTGCTGTTCTTGTAGGAAATATATCAATAACAACTGTAAACGCATCTTGCATTCCACCGATAAATTTATTTACATTCGGTAAAGTTTGTGCAGGGTTAGTCGTTGACATAATAACAGCTTTAACAGGTTTAGTTTTATCTTTTTCACCACCAAGTGAGCTAAACAATTTTACAGCGTGCATTCCAGGTTTAGGATTGATAGCTTTAGATGGGTTGATAGAGTATTTTGCAACACCCCAATAACCTTGAACAAACTCTCTCCATTTCTGGTTAGCAACAGGTCTAGCACCGGGAAGTAGATGAGCTAATGAACCAGTTTCTCTAACACCACCACAAGCGTTTGGTTGTCCAGTAAGAGAGAATGCGTCAGCTCCAGGCTTACCATAGTTACCAGTAATAACATGAAGGTTGTGAATAAGGTTATTTGCCCATACACCGTTAGCACGTTGGTTAAGTCCCATGCACCACATAGATAATGTAGCTTTTGATTTAGCGAACATTTTAGCAGCAGCTTTTACATCAGCTGCAGGACAACCAGTTTTCTTTTCAACATATTGAGGAGTATATTTTTCAAGATGTTTAACATAATCAGCCCATGATAACTCTTTAGATCCGTCACCGATAGTAACTCTTCCTAAAGTTTTAACATAATTTTTATCATGCCAATTATTTTTAATAATCTCTCTAGCCATACCGTTGAATATTGCAAGATCTGTTCCGGGTAGAGAAGGCATCCATAGATCAGCAACAGCTGATGTTAATGTTTTTCTAGGTTCGCAGACGATAATTTTTACATTTGGATTATCTTTTTTATGCCTAGCAACTCTTCTAAATAAAATAGGGTGAGCTTCAGATAGGTTTGATCCTACAAGAAAGATAGTTTCAGATTTTTCAATATCAGCGTAAGCACCAGCAGGCTCATCAGATCCAAGTGAAGACATATAACCTGCAACTGCAGATGCCATACATAGACGAGGATTACCGTCTACCATATTAGATCCAAATCCACCTTTCCATAATTTATTGAAGGTGTAACTTTCTTCAGTTGTACACTGTCCTGATCCGTAATATGCAACAGAGTCGTAACCGTATTTTTTATGATACTCTTTAAATTTTTTCTCTATTAAGGTTAATGCTTGATCCCATGATGCAGGACGTAGAACACCTTTACCATCACGAATAAGAGGTTTAGTTAATCTATCAGGGTGATGCGCAACTTTCCAGATATTCATTCCTTTAACACATAGATAACCTCTAGTGTTAGTTAGAGACTCAACATTACCTTTCATAGCAACTAATCTATTTCCTTTAACACCAACATAAACAGAGCATCCTGTTCCACAAAGACGACAAACTCCTTTGACCCATCTTTCAACAACAACCTCTTGAGATTGAGCTACTGCGTTACTAGTTGTTGATATCCCAGCGGCTACGGCTGCTGATGCAGCTAATGTAGATTTAATAAAATTTCTTCTCGACATTTCCATATATTATTCCTCCTTTTATTTTTAAACTATTATGAACTTGATATTACAATTTAAGATTTAGTAAAATGTAAAATCAATCGTGTGGAGACTTAAAACCTTTTAGAGGTCTAAATGTATGTACTTGATGACATGATGCACATGTTTCAGCAGTTTTCATAGAGTCAACTTCGATAGAGTGGCAAGAAGCACAAGTTGATATAGTTGATTTCGGTTTAAATGTTGATTCTTCTCCATGGCAAGTTATACAAGAAACGCCATTTAGTTTGTGTAGAGAAGTATCCCATTGTGTGTATGCGTCAGATGAAGCTTGTAGTTCATCTGTTGATCCTTTCTCATGACAAGTTGCACAGCTTTTATCATTAATCGGTACAGGGTGCTCGTTTTTTTCAATAGCATTTACAGACACTGCAAAGATAGTTACCACAACAAGTATAGTTGCTGAAAGAAAGAATTGTTTCATTTTTCACCTCAAGGTTTAAGATATAAATCTTAATACTTTTTATTTTTTTAAACACAGAGAAAATATTAATATCCTTACTATAATAATATTTCATTTACTATAATATGCTGTTGTTGTAATAAAGAGTAGTTAAAAACTGTAAAGTTGTCACACAGTTTTCTTTACAAACTTTACTACAAATTTACTTTATTATCTATATAATACGGAATGTGAGTGAATATCTATCTAAATTAGTTGGTTTAAGTATAGCAATATTTTACTTATAAAGTAAGGCGTAAGTGTTTCATATATTTTATTAATAAGTGGGGGTACTTTATTATGAAGATAAAATTGAAGTTTTTTGTTATACCTTTTGTATTGGTAGTTTTCTTTGCAATCGGTAACGCATTTTCAGTAACAGATTCTGTGGCAGAGGTTAAGAATTTAACTGCTAAGAATGTAGAACCTGAAACGTGTTATTCTTGTCATGGAACAGTTGAAATGTTACATACTAGAGGTGAACATACATCAGTTAGTTGTGTTAGTTGCCATGAAATACCAGTACAACATTTAACAGAACCAACCATAGATACAAGACCATCAACTCGTGTAGATTGGGATGCTTGTGGACAGTGTCATGAGGCACAGTTAGATTCATTCATGCAATTAGATACACATCGTCCTGCAAGAAACGAGAAATCAAACGAAGGCGGACGAGCACCAAATCCTGCATGGGATAAACTTATGGCACCACATGGATTTACGAAAGAACATGGAGTAACCAGATCACACTCTGTAATGTTAGTGGATCAGTTTGTTGTCGATCGTGCATTCGGAGGAAGATTTCAACCGATTAACGGATGGAACTATATATTTGAAACAGGTAAAGTATGGGATATTCTAGAAGATACTCATCCTGAAGAGCCTAATCAGAAAGCATTTATGCGTCAAACGGCTACTGCGAATAATCCAGTTTGTATGAGTTGTAAGACATTTGATCATATATTAGATTGGGCATATATGGGTGAGCCTGGAACAGATCCTGATCCTGCACGTAACCCTAAATGGTCAAGAAAATCAAATTCAGTTGAGATGGCTCAATCTATGGATCACGCACTTAACTGCTTTACATGTCATGATCCTCACTCTGCTGAACCAAGAGTTGTTAGAGATGCGTTAATTGATGCAATGATTAATCCTGAATGGTCAGATAACCTTATTCAACAAGATAAAGATAAGCCAGAGATAGAAGTTCTTACTATGGGTCTACGTGGATTTGATAGAAAAATAGCTATATTTAAAGATCCAACAGATCCGAAAGTATCTTTACTTCAGTGTGCTCAGTGTCACGTTGAGTATAACTGTAATCCAGGATCCGACCCTAATAGCGGTCAGAAAATAGGGTTTGAGAATGCTATAACTAATCACTTTCCTATGAAAGATCCTCTAAAATTATATGATCACTACTTTAGTAAAGTTAATTTCCAAGATTTTAGCAATAGATTTTCAGGAGCACCTTTATGGAAAGGACAACACCCTGAGTCTGAGTCATATTATATGTCTAAGCACTCACTTGCAGGAGTAAAATGTTCTTCGTGTCACTTCGGTGAAACGGTTAAAAAGGGTGGTAAAAAGTTTACATCGCATTTTGCTCAAACTCCAAGAGTTAAGTTAGATCAAACTTGTTTAACTTCTAACTGTCACGGTAAAGGAGCAGATAAAAAATGGGATACAACTAAATACTCTGCTGACTATATTGAGCTTTCAACAAACTGGAGTAAAGAAGAAGCTGTTTATGCGATAGACTCAATCAAATCTTACACTAAAGGTAGAATGAGAAAAGCAGAGTTCTGGTTGACAGAGTTAACAGATGCAATACGAGATGCTCAGATGATGGGTATTAATAAAAAGTATATTATGGAAGCTCAAAAAGCACAATCTGAAGCTCATATACTTTGGGAGTACTGGACTGCTGAGAACTCTGATGGATTTCATAACCCAGCACTTGCTAGAGAGTCGTTAACTAAATCGATAGATATATCTATGAAAGGGTACGGCGACTTAGAAAAAGTATTATATAAAAAAAAGTAAATAGTTTTTAGTAGTAGTAATTGTCATAGTTATACTGCAGTAGAACCAAACCTAGTGGGCTGTCATTTTTGGCAGCCCTGTTTATTTGTCAACTTCTGTGATTTAGAAAGTTTTGAAAAGTTAGATTATTTAGATAATTTAGATAGTTATTATTGTTTTAGTAGTTTATGTTATTTTGTTGATAAGTATTTTTGTAATAGTTTCTATTACTATTAATAACGCTATCAATTTTATTGAAGTATTGATATATTGAGATTGATGTTGGAGTGATATTGAAATCTCATCAATTATATATAGGAGATTTAATGAAAATAAAGTTATACAAGTTTTTCTCATTTCTTAGTTCGTCAAAGTTTGCGATGATTATATCTGCGGTTATTCTTATTTTAGCGGTAGCTGGATCGCTTATACCTAAGGTTGATGAGTCTACATTCTCATCGAAGCAGGTATCGGATATAGTTTTCGCTTTAGGTTTAGATAATATTTATACATCTGTGATATTCATATCACTCATTGTATTGTTTGCATTAAACCTAATATTGTGTACATTGAAATTAATTATTTTTGATATAAATAAGTTATCAGATATTAGTAATATAAACTTTAAAGAGCATGGTAGGGTTGCGATTAAGCATGCTGAAGTTATATCTTTTTTAGAGGTTTGCAAGTTTGATATCAAGCAAGAGGGTGATGTGATTACTGCATCAAAAAACTCATTTGGAAAGTACACAGTTATTATAATTCACACAGGTATTTTGATTATATTACTAGGTGCATTAATCGGTTATATTTTTGGATTTAAAGGTTATATAAATATCCTTGAAGGAAGTTCAGATAACGTAGCTGTATTAAGTACAGGTGAGTTTGTTCCGTTAGGGTTTGATATAAAGGTTAATCGTTTCGATGTTAAATATTACGATAACACAACACGTCCATCTGCATTTGTTTCAGATTTAACGATCACTAAAGAGAGTAGTGTTGTTGATAATAAGAGTAACGATAATCAATCGTTCAATTATATATTAAATGTAAACTCACCTCTTGAGTACGAGGGTATATATATCTATCAACATAGCTACGGTTTTTATTTAAATAAAAAAGATGCTAAATTTTTATTTGATGTAGAGATAGATAATATAAGTAAAAAGTATGAAGTAAGATACGGTGAAAGTTTTAAAATTAAGGATAATTTATTCGGTAAGATAACTGATTTTGCACCAGCACTTGCAGTTAGTGATGATGGTAAATTTTCAACTATGTCTGATGAGATGGTAAATCCTGCGATACTGTTAGAAGCGTATACAATGGAAGGAGAACCAGTTGTTAGATCGTGGTTATTAAGTAAGCAGAAAGCATCAGGTGATTTCACAGAAGATTACGGATTTAAGATGACGTTTGATAAACTATACGGCGTACAATATACAGGTTTATCTATTAAAAAAGATCCGGGTACAGCTGTTGTTTATCTAGGTTTTTTAATTATTTCAATAGCGTTAATATTAACATATTTAATTAACTACACGATTATATTTATCCATCTAACAAAAGATGAAGAGACAGGCGAGATGATATTTTATAAAGTATTTAAACAACGTAGATTTGGCAGAAGTGTACCTGCACAGATGTTTTATAAGTTAATAGATAAAGATGAAAAAGATATATAGGTGTAATTAATGAATGATCAGATATTTTTACAGCTATCAGGTTTTATATACCTTTTAGCTATGGTGTTTTATATGTCGAGTGCTATTTTTAAGAGTACAAAAATAGGCTATTTTGCAACGACGTTATCGGTTATCGGTGTTGTATTAGGACTTTGTGCGTTTGTAATTAGGATTGTATTATTGTATAAGGTATCGGGATCGATGTTAGACTCTATTCCTATAGCGAATTTATATGAGTCGTTACAATTTTTTGCACTTCTATTAATGGTTATATATTTAGTATTTGAGTTTGCAACAAAGATTAAAGTGTTAGGTATTTTTTCAACGTGTGTTGCTGGTATATTAATAATTTTAATAAGTTCAATTAATGCACCAGCAGATGTTAAACCGTTAATACCAGTACTTCAAAGTAATTGGTTGATAGCACATGTTTTGTTATCATTTATAGCGTATGTATTTTTCACGTTGTCGGCTATTGCTGCGATATTTTATTTTATATTAGTATCAAAAGGCAGACAAGATCCTAAATATTCTTTATGGGTAACGACGGTATCTATTTTAGTAACGTTACTGTTATCGTTAATAATTCATCTGTTATTTAAGCAGATGATATTTATCTCTATTTGCATAGTATTGTTTATAGTTATTTTTACGAGTTTATTTTATTATGGAAACAACATTCCATTTTATTTTTCAGCATTCAGTAAAGATATAAATAAGTTAGATAGATATATTTATAATTTCACAGTATTAGGCTTTATAATTTTCACAATAGGTGGATTAATTTTTGGAGCAATATGGGCAGAAAATTCGTGGGGTAGATATTGGTCTTGGGATCCGAAAGAGACATGGGCATTTATCACATGGTTAGTCTATGCGTTTTATCTTCATGCGAGATTATATAAACGTTTCGATAGATCAGCAGTAAATGCGATTGCGATATTAGGATTTATAGTAACGATTTTTACATTCTTAGGTGTAAACTTATTACTTTCAGGACTTCACTCATACGGTTCAAATTAAGGTTTGAATGAATAGTAATTTAATTTTTTTATTAAATTTCAGATCAGATAGTTTTATAAATTAATTATAAATCAGATGTTTTTTATATTAGGGCTTAGAGTATTATAGTACTTACTAAACAGTAATTACTATAGTACCTAGCCCTTTTTTATTTTATTAATATCTATATAGTCATATAATTAATAACACAATGTTTATTGACATTTAAATAATATAATGTTATTTTCTTAAATAAACATATATTCTTATTTAAATGATTAGTAATTTATTTAAATATAAGATTTAACTTACGATGATATAGATATGTTTTATGGTGTGTTTTATAAATATGAATATCCTTTACATATAGGTTTCAATAAATGCAGTAGTTCTTATTTAAGTCATCATGTTTTAGGTTAGTAGTAATTAGGTATATGTGTATGATACAAGATTTACAAAATAATATTTCAAGGGGATATGTCAAATGACGAATCAGATTAAAAGTTTATTAATGGTTTTTATGTTACTATTTATCGGTGCATGTGCAGAGGCTGATAAATCAGATGGAGTAAATGCATCTACTTCAGAGTTTTATTTAGGAGAGGATTTAACTATAGCTAGTATAGATGGGGCAGTGTTTACAAGTGATGCTGTAAATCCGTTAGAATATAATGTTAATAGTACATTTTCTGAGGAGCAAGATGCAACTGCTTTAGAAACGGCTATTGCAACAGAGTTAGAAAATATCGTTAAAACAAAACTTGAGGCGAACACTGGTAGCGAAGTTACTATCGGAGCGTATAGTATAAGTGGTATGGTAAGTGACACATCTAAGTTAACGGTTACAATCCCGTCAACGATTGCAACAGTAGATGGTGAAAAAACTGAAAGCTACGTTTTTAATGTAGAGTTTGGTGGAGATGTTCCAGTATGGGATGGAACGGTAACTGAACCAGTAGCCCCTATAGCTACAGCATCAACTGTTACTGGTGGTGTTTATGAGATATATAGCCCTAGCGACCTTGCATGGATAATAGAGATGTCGTCATACTATAATTTTGCTGGCGACACAGTAGTACTTAAAAGAAATATAGATATGAATAGCCTTCCTATTACGGGATTGATAAATTTTGCAGGTAGATTTCAAGGTAACCGTAAGGAGATCCGTAACTTAAATATTGATTATCCGACTACAGACAATATAGGATTTATTCGTACTATGGGTTCAGGTGGACAGATAGATAACTTAACAATAACTGGTGTAATTAAAGGAAAGGATAATGTTGGTGGATTTATAGGTCATGCAACTGGATTAGTAACTGTTGTTGGTGTAAAAAATTATACTAATGTAATAGGAAATAATTATATAGGTGGAATAGTTGGAGGAGCTGCTAGTCAATCTACACTAGAGATCTCTCGTTCTACAAATCATGGTGAGATAAAAGGAGTAAGTTATACAGGTGGATTTATTGGAAGTAGTAAGCTTAGTTCTACACTAGAGATCTCTCGCTCTACAAATCATGGTGCTGTAAATGGTGTTACTAGTACAGGTGGACTTATTGGAAGTAGCGAGTCTAGTTCTACACTAGGTATATCTAACTCTACAAATCGTGGTATTGTAAATGGATCAACCAATACAGGTGGATTTATCGGATATGTGTATGATGATGTAACTCTAGATATTGACAATAGTTCAAATCGTGGAGCTGTAAATGGTACTGCTTATACAGGCGGACTTATTGGATATGTGTATTATTATGTAACTCTAGATATTGACAATAGTTCAAATAGTGGTGCTATAATAGGAACGGGGGTTTATATAGGTGGACTTATCGGACGTGTGTATTCTGGTGGAACTCTAGATATATCTCGTTCTACAAATAGTGGTGTTATAACAGGAGTTAGCAGTACAGGTGGACTTATCGGATATATGCATTCTGTAGCTACAGATATTGACAATAGTTCAAATAGTGGTGCTATAAATGCTACAGCTGATCATACAGGTGGGCTTATCGGATATGTTAGTAGCCAGTATGCAAATATTGACAATAGTTTCAACAGTGGTAATATAGCAGGAACAAAGAATGTTGGTGGAATTGTAGGATATAGCAACAATGGTGTACACATCAAACTGAAAAATGTTCATAGTTATGCGATGAAAATAACAGGCACTACTCATTATGTAGGTGGTTTCATAGGTTTTTATTATGGAGCGATGACAGTTGAAAATAGTTATTGGTTGCATGATGCTGGCAAAGGTTTTGGAACAGTAAAAGCTAGTGGTAATATTGTACCGAGAGGAACTTATAAGAAATTATCAGTTGGTTGGTATAAAAAAGCTACTAATTTTAAAGATTGGGATTTTAAGAGTAGTACTGGTGAGTGGAAGCTTACAAACAAGAAATTCCCTACACTTAGAAACCTACCAGTTGCACCATAACCGTAACAGTATTGAGTGTAAAAAAGTAAGTGAAGTAGATATTAGTAATATAAAAATATTACGATAAAAATAATAACATGCCCCTAG
>CAMRDM010000004.1 GCA_947041225.1 uncultured Deferribacteraceae bacterium
AAACAGTAAACCTAATCCTGCTATAAATGCATTAGGAACAACATATCTTAAAGACTCTCCTATCGTTACAGATCTTTTTGCCTCACTTATCGTTGAATAGACGTTAGGGAAAAAGTTATCAAAATTAGATGATTTAACAGGAAATAAATATACCTGTATAGATTGGATCATCTGCATAACAGAGTCTTTTAAATAGTATGGATTTGTAAATATTATGAATAATATTGAAGCGATCACTATATCTTTAATTTTAAATTTTGATATAGCTAACATAAATATAAGTAACGCTAGATATACGATATTAAATACACCATGATGATACCAGTAGAAGAACACTCCTATCGTAAATCCTGCAAGCGATGAATAAAGATATAACTTCCATTTTTTATCATCCCTAACAGTTGTTGCAAGGTACACAAATAATGATGCTAGAACCATAAAGAAAACTATCATACTATCAGCATCAATTCGTCCAAGCGATGTTCTACCTGCATACATAGGTGCAAACATACCTATTAATCCACCGAAAATTCCGAGTGCTGGGTATCCCAGTAAATAAAAATATATTCCAAGTGGTATAACAAATAAGCCGAACATAAAAGGTATAGTATATATAGCAGATTGATGAATATTTATATCAAATAACGTAGATACTTTTTCAATAAGTACGCTTATTAAAGGTACAGGATCAGGAAAGTTTGCACCTTCAGGATAGTATATTTTTTTATCCATTATAGATGTGTCATATACGCCTTGACGATATTCTTCAGCGTGTCGTGTAAATTTATATGCATCTAAAGTTGTCATCATCGGTATATCATCAGAATAGAAAACTTGTTTATTTTCATTCCAAAAATTAAGTTGATAAAGTTTACTAGATATCGATATCGCTACAACTATAAATATCGCAATAGACACTATAATAAGTGCTACCTTATCCTTCTTAAATGGTTTATTTAGAAAATTAAGCATTACTCTCCCCTTTTACAATAATGTGTTTTAATAAAGTTATATATTAATCTCACTCCAAATCCTGTTGCTTCTTTTCCAAATATAGGATGTTCTCTATCTAAGAAAGCAGGCCCTGCGATATCTAAATGTATCCATGGATAGTTATCTACGAACTGTTTAAGAAAGATTGCAGCGTGTATAGCACCACCCTCTCTTTTAAATGAACTCATATTTTGCATATCAGCAACTGTGCTATCTATACCCGACTCATACCCTTCATATATAGGTAGCTCCCATACATCTTCAGCTATCTCGCTAGATATATCTGCTAGCTGTTTGCTTAAAAATTTTCTATTAGAGAAGAACCCTGCACAGTATGGACCAAGTGCCACAACGCAAGCACCAGTTAATGTTGCAACATCAACGATAACTTCAGGATCGGTTTTTGTAGCAAGATAACAAGCATCAGCTAAGATCAGACGTCCTTCAGCATCGGTATTCATAATCTCAACAGTTTTTCCAGATGCTGATTTTATAACATCACTAGGTTTAATAGCTGTGCTACTAATACAGTTTTCAACAAGAGGTAGATAAGCGTATATATTAACTTTAAGTTTTAATTCTGCAATAAGATTTATAACAGAAAACACAGTTGCAGCTCCAGCCATATCACATTTCATACTCTCAATACTACCGCTAGGTTTTAAGTTTGTACCACCAGTATCGAATGTTACCCCTTTACCAACTAGAGCGATATTAAACTCTGTAGCCTCATCACCGTTATAAAACAATTTAACAAATCTAGGTTTATTAGCAGATCCTCTACCTACTGCATCTATTAATGAGTATCCGTTATCAACGATTGCTTTTTCATCAAATATTTCTATATTGATATTTTCAGCTAGTTGATCTTTAATATATTTTGCAAAAGCGATAGGTGTTAGATCGTTTGCAGGAATATTAACTAAATCTCTTGTCATGTTAACATTTTTAAATATGGTATTAACATCATCAGAACATTCATCGATATAATTTTTTAATCGTTGTTGAGATGTAATAACCTCAAGTTCAACAGGAGAGTAACTCTCTTTTTTTGTTTTATACATATCAAACGAGTACAGTCCGAACATCATCCCTTCGATAAATCCATAAGTTGCAGAGAAATCTTTTTTCTCATTATAAATATCTTCAAACGATATCATAGATATGCTTTCAATTTTATCTGTTTTAAGGATTTTTGCAAATTTTGCACCTAATTCAAGATATTTTTTCTTATCTTCAAGTTCTTTAGGAGCGTTAATTAGATAGATTTTTTTCAATTTTTTATTTATTTCAATATAAAAACTCTTAACCTCTTTCTCTTGAAAGTTAAAATAATCTGATTGAATAATATTTTCTATTTCATCATCAATTTTTCTTCCAGTTATAGGTTTTAACGACCTAATGTTCTTATAAACTGGGACTAGTATTGCATCTTTTTTAGAATCGAAAGCTATTTTTTTTCTACAAGAAATCTTCATTATTGCACTCCAATGGACATAACTAATTTAAACTTGATTTAATACATCAAATAATATATTTTTCATTATAGTTAAGATTTTATTGATTGCAATAGAATAAAATGATATAATCATAACTCACATTAATTTTATATAAACAGGGAAACCTATAAATCATGAGCGGAAAAATAATTGCAGTAGTTAATCAAAAGGGTGGCGTAGGTAAAACTACTACATCAATCAACCTATCTTCATCGCTAGCAATAGCTGATGCAAAGGTATTACTGATTGATTTTGATCCACAAGCGAACGCTACAAGTGGACTTGGAATTTTTGCAGAATCGTTTGACAAAACTATATACGAAGTTTTAATTGATGATATAGATCCTAAAAGTGCTATCATCAAAACTGAAATAGATGGATTAGATCTTATCCCTGCAACAATTGATCTATCGGCATCTGAGATAGAATTAATCAATACTATGTCTAGGGAACAAAAATTAAAAAAATCTCTGGCAAAAATTAAAGATGAGTACGATATTATATTAATAGACTGTCCTCCATCGTTAGGATTACTAACTATAAACGCATTAACTGCAGCAAATTCTGTTATAATACCTTTACAATGTGAGTATTATGCAATGGAAGGTTTAGGGAAACTATTAAACACTATCAATCTTATAAAAGAGAACTTAAATAAAGATTTAGAGGTAGAAGGTGTACTTCTTACTATGTATGATAAAAGAAATAATTTATCTAAAGATGTGTACGATCAAGTAAAAGAACATATGCCCGATCAACTGTTTAACACAATTATCCCTAGAGCTGTCGCATTGAGTGAAGCACCTAGCCACGGTATGCCTATCATAACATATCAGACAAAATCTAAAGGTGCTGAAGTTTATATCGATCTTGCAAAAGAGATATTAGGAAGGCAAAAAACATGAAAAAACAACGCTTAGGTAGAGGATTAAATCTTCTTATACCTCAAGGAAATCAAACATCTGATGGTAACAATGATAGCGATATCAACGATAATAACAGTAATGATGATAACATTCAAAATAATGGTACTGTTAGAGCTAATACATTATTAGAGATACCGTTAACAGATATTGTCCCTAACGATCAACAACCTAGAACAGTTTTTGATGATGAACTTATATCTGAACTTGCAAAATCTATTCTTGAAAAAGGTGTTATTCAGCCTATCGTTGTAACTAAAACAGATAGTTCTGATAAATATATGATAATCGAAGGGGAAAGACGTTGGAGAGCATCAGGACTCGCTGGTAAAACAACTATCCCTGCAATCTTTAGAAAAGTTGATACAGAAGTTGAAAGGTTAGAACTTGCATTAATCACAAATGCTCAAAGAGAAGATCTAAATCCTATCGAGCTTGCAAAAGCATATAAAAAATTAATAGATGAATTTAATTATCGTCAAGAAGATCTTGGAAAAATAATGGGTAGAAGTAGATCTGCTATAACAAACAGATTAAGACTTTTAAACCTACCACAAGATATTCTTCAAGCGATAGAAGATAAAGTGATTACAGAAGGACACGGTAGAGCTTTGTTGACTATAACTGATCCTGAACGTACACTAGAGTTATATAGAGAGATCGTTGACAAAGATTTAACTGTTAGGGATATTGAGAAGCTAGTTAACAAAATTAATAAAAGTATAGATGATGGAGTTAATACAGACGTTGCATCACCCGAACCTATAGATCCTCATGTTGGTGCATTAGCAGAAGAGTTTGAGAATTTTTTCTCATCTAAAGTTATAATAAAGGATAAGAAAGGTTCTGGAACAATTGAAATTAAGTATAGATCACACGATGATTTAGATAGAATTATTAAAAAGGTTAGAGGAGAAATATGATTAAAACAAATGATGCAAACGGTGGGATAGATGCTTTTCTAGGTCAGAACACTTCGTTCAATGGAACATTAGTTTTCGACGGTGTTGTTCGTATTGATGGCAACTTTGAGGGCAATATTAAAACTAATGACACGTTAGTTATTGCAGAATCTGGAAGCGTTAATGCTGAAGTTGAAGCAGGTACTATTAAAATTTACGGTAAATTCGATGGCGTTATATCTGCGAAACATAAAGTTGAACTTTATAAACCTGCAATTGTATCTGGTATTATAAGAAGTGCTACTATAAAGATGGAAGAAGGCGCTATATTTAATGGTAAGTCTGAAATGACTCCTCTTAAAAATATTGAAGAACATAAAACTAAGTAGTAGACAATGGTAGATAGTTTTTAATATTGTAATTATAGTATATAATTTGGAGATAAAACAATGTCAAAGCGTAAACCGTTCATAGCAGGAAACTGGAAGATGAATTTAGATAAACTAACTGCTAAAAAGTTAGTTGAAGAGTTAGCGAACGCTAATATCGATTATAAAAAAGTAGATGTGCTTGTTGCTCCATCTGCAATACTTATTCAACCAGCTATTTGTAGTTTATCGAAGATTAAAAATTCGATAATTGTAGCAGCACAAAATATTTCAGATGTTGAGAATGGTGCATTTACTGGTGAAACTTCAGCAGCTATGGTTGCAGCAAGTGGAGCTAAATACACACTTATCGGACACTCTGAACGTAGACAACTTTATTCTGATACAGATCAGTTAATTAATCAAAAAGTGAAAAAAGCTTTAGAACATAATTTAAATGTGATACTATGTGTCGGTGAAACTTTATGGGATAGAGAAGCTTCAGCTGCTGTTGAAACTGTTTTAGCTCAAGTTGGTAAAGGTTTAAAGGATATTAAGTCGTTATCTAAAATAGTTTTAGCTTATGAGCCTGTCTGGGCGATAGGTACTGGTGTTACAGCTTCACCTAAAGATGCTCAAAATATGCATAAAGCTATAAGAGAGTATGTTGCTAAGATTAGGGGTAAAGCTGCGGCTGATAAATTACGTATACTGTATGGTGGCTCAGTTACTCCAAAGAATGCAAAAGAGTTACTATCTCAGAAAGATATCGATGGTGCATTAGTAGGTGGTGCTTCATTAAAAAGTGAAGATTTTCTCAAGATAATAAATTTTGATAAAAAATAATATGAATTCGAGGGTTTGAAAAAATGTATAATGTTATTTTAGGGTTACATATATTCGTTTCTATTCTATTGATTATAGTTGTGTTACTACAAAATAGTAAAGGATCGGATTTAGGTTCAGCGTTAGGTGGAGGTTCAGGAGAGATGTTTGGTCCTAAAGCACCAGCAAATATAATGAACAGAATAACTACGGTTATTGCTGCTACATTTCTTGTTCTATCGTTAACTTTAGCGGTTATATCAAGCAATAGTAATAAATCACTTTTAAGAGATGCAAGAACATTACCTTCTGCGACTACTGAAGAGACTATGCCAATCATTCCAAATGCTGGAGCAAAAACAGGTGGCGCTTCTCTTGGACATGATGAGTCTATACATTTAGAAGAGAATAAGTAAGATAATTGTTAATACACAGTAGCGATATAACTGCTAATCTATTTACAATTATAGATATTTCCACTATCATTTAGTAGAAAGGACAATGACAATAAAATGATTATCATTAAAAAACATTAGATTTTTAAGTTTAATGTTTTATGTTTTTATGAGTTGTGATAACCTAAAATTTATATTTTAACTTTAGGTGTAAGTATAAATTTAAGTATTAATCTATATATTGAAATGGGATATATATTAAAAGGGGATAAATTCAAAATGTTTAAAAATCTAAAAGTATTACCGTTCATAATTTATTCATTTGTGTTTCTGCTAGGAAACTCTATAGATGCGATTGCTCAAGATGAAATTATTGATATAACCGACTATAAAGAGGTTTCTACAGCTGAAGAGAAAACAGATAAAATTGTTAAACAACAAAATTTAGTTATAGATCAAGAAAATCAAAAAATATTAAATTCTTTATTAGAAAAATCACCTTTAACATTTACTAATCCATCTGAGTCTGATGAATATCGTAAAATGGCTAACGAGTTATCTGTTCTTATTTATAAAGATAGGTACGATCTACTTATATGGTATATCAACAGATATCTATCAGATAATAAAACCGTTTTAAAAGATAAGTATAGTTCATTTGATGAGTTTAAAACTGTAATAAGTGATATTTTTCCTAAGAACAGATTTTCTACTCAAACAGATATGAATGAGATGAGTCGTATGAAACAACGTTTCTATGAGCTAATGTTTCAATCTTATGAACATCAATATCTTTCATCATTAACGGATAAACAGAAAAAAATTATACTTAAAGAGAAGGAAGCTTGGATCAAATATAAAGAGCTTGCTATTGGCACCTTTTATAAACTTCATATTGAAGAGGGTGGATCAATCGGACATACATATTATAGCGGTTACGCAACTAACCTCACCAATCAATATTACGGCACAATTTTAAGTTGTTCATTTGATAATGAGTATCTTGGTTCAACGGTTAAAGTTGATAATAAATTAATTAACTCTGCCCCGAAATATTTTAGAAAATATCTTACCTATCTTGGAGACTACTCTAAAGAAACTATTGATAAAGTTATCACTGCACTAAATATAGAACTTAAAGCGTGGAATGAGTGGATAAAAATTAGAGAGTCGTATAGTAAAAACGGATTAGAGAGTACAGATTGTGCGTATGATTACTATACAGAGAAATTAAAGAAACAGAAATTAATTGATCTAAGAAATGTATATGAGAACTATGCAACTTCATCAAGCTCTTACGGTAAAATTTTACTAAAGGATAACAGTTCTATGAAAGATGTTATCAACTATAATCTTAAAGATGTTAGAGAAGAAGCATTCTAATATAATTCAGATAAACGGTTGACCTTATTGTTCTAATAATTTTAGATTATATAATACGCAATATTCTTAGCTGTGCATAAGGAGATAAATTTTGTTTAAAAAATTATCACTATCACTTTTAATAATTTGTTTATCGTTTCTTATATATGGATACACAACTGCTACTAAATCTAAAGATCATAGTAACGATGTAAGCCAAGACAAAAAAATCACTACTAAAAACAGTGAAATAGTAACAGATAAAAAGTATCAAAACATCTTAACTATTTTAGAGAAAGAAACAGCAGAAAGTAATAACGGTGTATTTTTTACAGATCCTGATATGCCAAAAAATGAACTTCTAATCTCTAATCAATTACATATGATTGTAAATAGTGAGTTAAAGAAACATATACCTTCAAGGAACTATGATTTTGTTTTATGGTATATCAATAAATATTTAACAACTAAAGATACCGCATTAAAAAATAAATATAACTCCTATAGCGAATTGATTGAGGGTGTAAAGAAAGCTTTTCCAAAGCTATATAACTTTAATAATCAAGCAGATATGACAAATATAAGTTATGTTGAAAGTGGTTTTAACCGATTACTATTAGAGTATTATGAGTATAAATATTTTCTCTCTTTAACTAAACAACAACAAGCTATCGTTGAAAAAGAACGTATCGCATGGCAAGAGTATAAGTCTGTTGCAATGAAATTTTTTACTGCGTTTCATGTTGAAGATGGTGGTTCTATCGCTGGGATTTTTAGAGCAAACTATTTAGACTCACTAAATGAACAGTATCTAAGCACAGTTTTAGGATGTTCTTTTACAGAGAGTACTACTGATACCGATATAGGCAGTAACGACGATAATAATAAAAAGTTGAAATTAAATTATACGTTTATCGATACCTTCCCTAAATATTTAGAGAAAGTTTACAGTAATAAGTCTACTAAATCAGTTATCACTGACTCCTATAACAGTAAAAAAAGTTTTGAGAAACTTCTAGAATTATCTAAAGCAGAAGTCGTGGCATGGAATAATTGGATAAATATTAGGAACTCTTATAATACAAATGAGTTTGATAGTAAAAATTGTAACTACGAATATTATACAGATATGTTGAAACGAACAAAATTAATTGATATGAAAAACCTTTACTTCAATCATGCGTATGCAGATAGCTCAGTTAAAGAGATTTTGCTTAGACCTTCTAGCACAGTAGAAGAAATTTTAGATTATGATTTTATAACAAGATATAAATAGTTATCTAGATATTTAACAAATAAAATCATTCACAAATACTTAGACAAAATAATTGTGAACTATATAAGAAGTAAGTAGTTTACAAATTAAATAGCGATCTATATACCTAGTAAATAAATAAACAACTTCTACACTTAAAAAATAAAATAAAGTTTATAAACTTCATAGATAAAAAATGATTTACAAATATAACAAATAAAAGTAATTTATAATAATAAGTAAAATATATTCATTAATAAAAAGTAATAGAGTGTTTAAAATGTCAAAAATCGTATACATAATTTTAGCAGTAATAGTCGTAACAGTCGCAGTTGTCGCCATCGTTTTCCTAAATAGTGGCACAGATAAAACAGATTTTCATTATGAAGCATCAAATACAAAACTTGATGAATTACATTCATTTATATCAAGAGATCCTATCCCTGGAGATGCTCTTGCAACAGCTACAATAAGTGAGCCTATCAATCTTATCCCTGCAATATCATCAGACTCAGCATCGCATGATGTTACAAGTTATATATATAATGGACTTGTTAAGTATAATAAAAATTTAGAACTAGTTGGCGATTTAGCCTCATCTTGGGAGATCTCTGATGATAAAAAAGAGATTACTTTTCATCTTCGTAAAGATGTTAAATGGCACGATGGCAAACCGTTTACAGCAAAAGATGTAGAATTTACATATAGATTTATGATAGATAATCTTACACCAACATCTTATGATGCAGATTTTAGATTAGTTGACTCATTTGAAGTTATAGATAACTACACTGTAAAAGTTAGATATAAAACTTTATTTTCACCTGCATTAAATAGTTGGGGTATATGGATGATGCCTCAGCATCTGCTTGATGGAAAACTTGTAACTCAATCTGCTCTACAAAGAAATCCGATAGGTACTGGTCCATATAAACTGCTTAGCTGGTCTGAAGGCGATTCAATTCACTTAGCTGTGAACGAAGATTATTTTGAATCTAAACCTTTTCTTGAAAGAATTATATTTAGAGTAATTCCAGATACAGCAACATCGTTTTTAGAACTGCTTAACGGATCAATAGATACGATGTCATTATCAGCTATGCAAGCCACAAAACAAACAGATATGAAAAGATATAAAGAGAACTATAACACATACTCATATTTAGATTCATCATACACTTATGTAGGATTTAATCTTCGACGTGCACCATTTGATAATCAAACATTAAGAAAAGCATTAAGTTATGCAACACCTAAAAAAGATATCATCACTGGAATTCTGTTTGATAGAGCAGAAGAGTCAACAGGTCCATATAAAACAGATACAATATGGTATAACAAAAATGTTGAACGATACGATTATAATCCAGAGAAAGCTAAAGCACTATTAAAAGAGTTAGGTTATGAAGATAGTGATAACGATGGGTTTCTTGATAAAAAAGGTAAAAAGTTTGAGTTTGAAATATTGATTAATCAAGGAAATAAAGTTAGAAGCCAGATAGCAGAAATTTTACAAAGAGCATATAAAGATATAGGTATAGATGTAACGATTAGGGTTGTTGAGTGGTCTACCTTCTTATCAGAAAATATCAATAAAGGAAGATTTTCTGTTATAGTAATGGGTTGGAATATAGTTCAAGATCCAGATCTTTTTGATGTATGGCATTCATCACGATGCGATGGTAACGGTTTAAACTTTATCTGTTATAAGAATGATGAAGTTGATAAGCTACTAATAGAAGGTAGAGAAACATACGATGTTGCACAACGTCAAGTTATATATAATAAAATACAAGAATTGATAGCTGATGATGCTCCGTATATATTTCTATACACCCCTTATGCAAATATAGCACTAAATAAAAGATTTAAAAATATTGAACCAGCGCCTGCTGGATTGAAGCATAACCTTATCAATTGGTATGTACGCAAACTTGAACAAAAATATTATTTTAAGCAGTAGATGAAAACTAGCTTTAATATTGCTGTTTCAAGCAGTACTATTTTAAGCAGTAAGGTATATAAATAATTACCTTCAACGCTCCTACAGTGAACAGTCTTATTTTAAGCAGTAGAGGATATCTAAATTATGTTAAAATATATTATTAAAAGATTAATTTCAATGTTTCCTATATTAATAGGTATAACTATCATATCCTTCTTTGTTATGCATTTAGCACCTGGAGATACTGTAACTATACAACAATCATTAAACCCTAAATACTCTGAAACTGCACGAGAAAAATTTGTGAAAATGTATAACCTTGATCAACCTATTTATAAACAGTACCTAATATGGTTAAAGAAGTTTGCAACGCTAGATTTTGGAGACTCATTCTCATCTGACGGGCGTAAAGTTATAGATAAAATAGGCGACAGATTACCTATCACCTTAGGTTTAAATATTATAAGTATGATATTAATATTCATAATCGCACTCCCTCTCGGAGTTCTTTCAGCATATTATAGAAACTCCATATTCGATAAAACAGTAACTATTATCGTGTTCATAGGTTTTGCTATTCCTATGTTTTGGTTAGCACTTATGTGTATGTATTTTTTCGGAATTGTTTTAGGGTGGCTACCGATATCAGGACTTACATCATACAACTTTGATTCACTCACATTAACAGGAAAAATAGCAGATGTGATAAAACATATAACTTTACCGATAGCGATAACTGTATTCGGTGGTATAGCCTCTATATCAAGATTTGGCAGAACATCAACATTAGAAGTTTTAGGACAAGATTATATAATGTCCGCAAGAGCTAGAGGGGTTAGTGAAAAAACTATCCTTTTTAGATACGCATTAAAAAATGCTATGTTGCCTATTGTTACGATATTAGGATTATCTATCCCAGGACTAATCGGATCATCTGTTATATTTGAGTCGGTATTTTCAATACCAGGTATGGGACAATTATTTTATCAATCAGTAATGATGAGAGATTATCCTACAGTTATGGGTATATTAGTTATCGGTTCTCTATTAACATTGATAGGTAACTTGATTGCAGATATAGCGTACGCATATATAGATCCAAGAATTAGATACTCATAAATATATAAACTAATCACAAATACCATTTATATATTTATTGAACTAAAATTTATATACTTATAATATCCGTATATATCTATTTAAAAAGTAATACTCATAAAAGTATTATAAATTTCACAGATGAGTAAAAGGAGCATAAATCACTTTATGAGAAGATTAACATTAAAGAAAGATTTAATACTTATAATAGGATTATCGATTGTTTTATTCTTTGTAATAATCGCTATCTTTGCACCGTTAATAACAAAATATAATCCTGAAGAGATAAATATATTATCAACATTTGAACCACCAAGTAGAGAACATTTATTTGGTACAGATGAGTTAGGTAGAGATTTATTTTCAAGAGTTTTATACGGTTCAAGAGTTTCATTATTTGTAGGATTTGTAGCCGTTGGCATATCAGTATTCATCGGTGCTATATTAGGATTGTTATCAGGTTTTTACGGTAGATTTGTTGATACTATTATAATGCGATTTACAGATATCATGTTAGCCTTTCCATCATTCTTTCTTATATTAGCAGTGATCGCATTTCTTAAACCATCAATTATTAATGTGATGATAATCATCGGCTTAACAGGTTGGATGGGTGTAGCTCGTCTTGTTAGAGCAGAGACGTTATCAGTCGTTGGAAGAGAGTATGTACTTGCTGCAAAAATATCAGGAGTTTCATCATTCAAAATTTTGTTTAAACATATATTACCGAACGTTGCATCGCCGATATTTGTTATAGCAACTCTATCTATGTCAGGTGTGATCTTAACAGAATCAAGTTTATCATTCTTAGGATTAGGCGTTCAACCACCTACACCATCGTGGGGAAATATATTAACTAGTGGTAAAGATAATATTATTTTTGCATGGTGGCTATCTTTATTTCCGGGAGTTGCAATTTTAATGACAGCGTTAGGGTACAATCTTTTCGGTGAAGGGCTTCGAGACTATTTAGATAAAAAGTTGTAAATTCATATATAAAGCTTGTATATTTTATTTTAATAACTTATACTTATGACAAGTAAATATAAAAGCATTATATAAACTATGGAGGATTAAGACTATGTCAAAGATTAGAATTTTGATGGCTAAACCTGGGTTAGATGGCCATGACAGGGGTGTTAAAGTTATGTCTCGTGCGTTGAGAGATGCTGGGTTTGAAGTGATCTATACAGGATTAAGACAAACACCTGAAGCGATTGTTGCAACTGCTATCCAAGAAGATGTAGATGCAATCGGTCTATCTATACTATCAGGAGCACACGCAACAGTTTTTCCAAGAGTTATTGAGTTATTGAAAGAGAAAGGTGCCTCAGATATATCTGTGTTTGGTGGTGGAGTTATTCCTGAAGATGATATACCTGCTTTATATAAAGCTGGTGTAACAAGAATATTTACTCCAGGTACTCCAACAGATGATGCAGTACAATTTATTAATGATAATATCAAGCCTAAGTCTGCTTAATTGTTTTAAAAATTTATCACTATAAATAAAAAGCCGCCTATATTTTCTGGGCGGTTTTATTTCTATTATATTCTGTGTTTGTAAGCTTTTTAGCTATGATTAAAATATTTAAAGGTGAAAAATGAGTAATCTTGTTGAAAGAGCATTAAACGGAGAAGTAATTGCTGCCGCTAGATTAATGCGATTATCAGATGATAGACGTGAAGGCTATCAAGTATTTATGAAAGAGATATGGAAAAAAACAGGACACGCTCATATTATAGGCATAACAGGAGCACCAGGATCAGGGAAATCAACTTTAACCGATCAACTTATAACAAAGTTTCGTGCAGCTGGTAAAACAGTTGGAGTTGTTGCAATAGATCCTACAAGTCCATTTACAGGTGGAGCTATCTTAGGTGATAGAATACGCATGGCAACACACTCACTTGATGAAGGTGTTTTCATTAGAAGCGTTGGTACAAGAGGAAATCTTGGTGGACTATCGGTTTCAACTATGGATATCGTTGCTATCATGGACGCTATGGGTAAAGATATAGTTATAATTGAAACAGTTGGTGTTGGACAAGATGAAGTAGAGATCGCTATGGTTGCTGATACTTGTATCGTCGTAACCGTTCCAGGACTAGGAGATGATATACAAGCGATTAAAGCAGGTATATTTGAAATAGCAGATATATTTGTTGTTAATAAATCAGATAGAGATGGTGCTGAAAGAACAAGTAACGATCTTAAAATGATGCTAGAAATTACTCCTAAACGTGATGAATGGACCGTTGAAGTTCTAAAAACTATGGCAGAAAAAGGCGAAGGTGTTGATGAACTAATTGAAAGAATTAGCATTCACGAAGATTTCTTTAAAGAGAATAAATTAAAAAGAAGAAAACTAAATGAAAGATTAGTACATGTTGCATACGGTGCTGTAAAAGAGAAATTAGTTAATGATATTTTTCCACCAGATAAAATAAAGGCACTTATTGAAGATGGTAACGATCCATATACTACTGTAGAAATCTTATGGAATAATATTAAGTGAGTAAAAGTAATTTAGTATCTGTTATACTGCCCACTTATAATGGTGAGTTGTTTATAGCAGATACGTTACAATCTGTACTAGATCAAACATATAAAAACCTAGAAGTGATTATTATTGATGATGCGTCAACTGATAGAACTGTTGAGATCATTAGATCATTTAACGATGATAGAATTAAATTATATGTGAATGAAACAAATCTAGGTATCGGAGAAAATAGTAACAAAGCGTTATCCTTAGCAACGGGAGAGTTTATTATGATGCAAGATCATGATGATATATCTTCTCCATCTAGGGCAGAACTACAGTATAAATGTTTAGTAGATAATCCTGATGTTACAGGGGTTGCTTTACATGTAAAAAGTTTTAAGGATACGCCACCTGATGATATCTATAAAACATTAGATAATTATCATATAGATAAAAATTCTAAAGAGTTAAAAGCGTTAGGTTTATATCACTTCCTTACTCATCCGACACTTTTTTACAGAAGCTCTATCTTAGATAAGTTAGATAACTATTATAGTAGTAAATTTACTATAGCAGGTGATTTATATTTTATTGAGCAGTTGAATAGTGTAGGTGCAAGTTGGATACTATTAAAAGATGATCTTCTTGCCTATAGAGTTCATCAGAGTATGACAACGGCAAAATATAAAAAACCTCAAATATATAGAGAAGTTTTAGAGATATCACTGCTTCTTGTAAGGCGACATTTTCCAAATATATCAGATACCGAAGCTCTCATGCACGCAAAGGTAATGGCACGACGAGAACTGTTAGAGATAGATAACATAAGTTTGATTAATCATTTTAAAAGAATTCTTGCATTAAATATAAGTAACGATTTCTGTGATGACACAACATTAAAAAAAGAAACAGAGATGAAGTTTAGAACAGCATCTATCTTATCAAATATATATTCACCTCTTAAAGCTTATAAAGTATATAAATCAATTGATGAGTTAAAACCGTATAGAGTTTCATTTTGGAAATTTATTAATGAGTATCAGAAAAGATTTTTTACAAATTTAACATGGCTAACATATAAAAAGAGAAGAAATACAGAGTAAATTATATCTGTTATTATTTCAATAATTATTAAAACATTATATCTTAGATAGTAAATAATAGTAATAAGGATCAACGTATAAAATGAGTACAATTAGCACCAATTCTCCTTTAGTATCAGTAATTCTGACTACTTATAATGGTGAGAAATATATAGCTGAAACGTTGCAGTCTGTATTTAATCAAACTTATACAAATCTTGAGATAATTATCGTAGATGATTTATCAACTGATAAGACGGTAGATATTATTAAGTCGTTCAATGATGATAGAATTAAATTATATATTAATGATAAAAATCTAGGTATAGGTGATAACACAAATAAAGCGTTATCGTTATCCACTGGCGAGTTTATTATGATGCAAGATCATGATGATATATCTTCTCCATCACGAGCTGAACTACAACTTAAATGTTTGCAAGATTATCCAGATGTTACTGGTGTAACTTTACACGCAAGACGTTTTAAAGATAATCCTCCAAGTGCGATCTATAATAAAGTAGAGACATATCATATAGATAAAACTGCTCATGAGTTTAATGCGATCGGTGTATATAGTTATCCAGGACACCAAACACTTTTCTATAGAAGATCACTGCTAGATAAATTAGATAGCTATTACAGCAATAAGTTTATAGTCGATGGCGACATTTATTTTATGAGTAAGCTAAACGTTGCAGGTGCAAGTTGGATACTGTTAAAAGATGATCTTCTTGCATATAGAATTCATGATACGAATACAACTGTAAAGTTTAGAAATCCACAAATTTATAAAGATAAGTTAGAGATATTAACGATCTCAATAAAAGGATATTTAAAAGATATATCAGATAGTGATGCGCTTATCCATGCAAAGTTGATGCTGAAACAAGAGTTACTTAAAATAGATAATGAAAGTTTAATCAATCATTTTAAAAAAATCTTAGCATTAAATATTAATAACGATTTCTGTGATGATAATATTTTAAAAAAAGAAACTGTTGCTAGATTTAAAACAGCATCAATTTTAGCAAATATATATTCACCTTTTAAAGCATATAAAGTATACACATCTATTGATGAGTTAAAACCGTATACCGTATCTTTTTCAAAATTTTTGAGTGAGTATCAGAAAAGATTTTTAAGAAATTTAAGTTGGATTTTATTTAAAAATAAAGATATATAATATATTTATATATGTTATCACTTGATTACTGTCGATAATGATATATGATAATCAATATAAAATATTTATCACATAATAAATATTAGTTACACTACGCTTTGATTAGCAGATAAATAGAAAGGAATAAAATAATAGTATGAGTAAAGATAGTTTAACTTCTCCATTAATATCGGTTATTCTCCCAACATATAACGGTGAGAAATATATAGCTGAAACGTTAGAGTCTGTATTAAATCAAACTCACAAAAACCTTGAGATAATTATTACTGATGATTGTTCAAAAGATAAAACTGTTGAAATAATTAAATCTTATAATGATGCGAGAATAAAGTTATACGAAAATGAGAACAATCTAGGTATCGCAAATAACACAAATAAAGCGTTATCACTTGCAACTGGAGAGTTTATAATGATGCAAGATCACGATGATATATCTTCTCCGTATAGAGCTGAAGGAATGTTAAAAGTGCTTCTGGAGAATAAAGATCTTATAGGATTAAACTCACGAATGTTTTATTTTCAAACAGATGTTAGTAGAGAAGAGATAGATAAAAACCTTAGCGTATCAGAACCTATTATAGATCTTAATGAGAAACAGTTAGCTGTTGGAAATCTTTTCGATGTAAACTTTTTTCATCCAACAATAATGTATAGATCTTCTATATTGCAATCATTAGATACGCCGTATACGCCTGAATTAAAAGTTACAGCAGACAGTATTTTATTTGCAAGATTTATGGGACTTAAAGCAAAGTGGTATGTATTAAAGAATAACTATGTAGCTTATAGACTTCATCCAACTAATACATCTAAAGTTGATATAAATGTAAACTATAGAGAAGATATTATTATGATTGAACATTTAGTAAAAGCGACACTACCATTTGTTACTAAAGAAGATATAGCTAATCATATTATTGGAAGAAAACACGACAAGGTATTATCATATATCGGTAAAACAAATAAATGGATTGTTGACTACTACAAAAGAATTATCCAATATAACATAGATAATGATGTGTTAGATCATGAAATGCTTTTAAAAACATTAGCATTAAATTTGAAATATTTTACTAATTTATCTAATGTTTTAAGACCTTTTAACTCATTAAAAGTTTATCGTTCTATTGATGAGTTAAAGCCATATTTAGAGAGCAACACGTCTGTTTTATATGATTGGCAAAAAAGATTTTTCCGTGCGATAAATTGGTATTTTGTAGGCGATAGAAGATTATTAAGAACTAAAGAAATTAGTAAAAAATAATATGAATAAGCAAACAGATAACCAACATTTAGTATCAGTTATTATGCCAACTTATAACGGTGAAAAATATATAGCTGAAACTTTGGAGTCTATATTAAATCAAACGTATAGAGATCTTGAGATAATTATTGTTGATGATAACTCAACTGATAAAACTGTTGAAATAATTAAATCTTATAACGATGAAAGAATAAAATTATATTTCAATGAAAAAAATCTTGGTATCGGCGATAATACGAATAAAGCGTTATCGCTAGCAACTGGCGAATTTATTATGATGCAAGATCACGATGATATATCTTCACATTATAGAGTAGAGCTACAGCTTCAATGTTTACTCGATCACCCAGATGTTACAGGTGTTGGTTTACATGCAGAATCGTTTTTTAACGATATCCCTCCACGTGAGATATATAGTAAATTGGATACTTACCATATAGATAAAACTGATAGAGAATTTAAACCGTATGAGTTATATAGTTATCCTGCACATCAGACACTTTTCTATAGACGATCGATACTAGAGAAATTAGATATTTATTACAGTAATCATTTCACAGTAGCAGGAGATCTTTACTTTATGAATAAATTAAATATAGCAGGTGCAAGATGGATACTGTTAAAAGATCGTCTACTTGGCTATAGAGTTCATCAAAATATGACATCAAAAAAGCATAAGAGACGTCAGATATATAAAGAGCTTTTAGAGATATCATTAATATTTATTAAAAACCTTTTTCCAGATATATCAGATCGAGATGCACTTATGCATGCAAAATTGATGCAAAGACAAGAACTGCTTAAAATAGATAACGTTAGTTTAGTTAACCACTTTAATAGAATATTATCATTAAATGCAAATAACGATTACTGTGATGATATAGCTTTAAAGAAAGAAACAGTGACTAAATTTCAAACAGCAACTATATTAGCAAATATATATTCACCTTTTAAAGCATATAAAGTATATAGATCAATTGATGAATTGAAACCGTATACAGTATCATTTGGAAAGTTTTTAAATGAATATCAGAAAAGATTTTTCAGAAATTTAGGTTGGATAATATTAGGAAATGAAAGAATAAAAGATTAGTATACTATATATATATCTATTATCTATTGACACAATGTTATAAGCTATATATACTACTAGTCCATGTTATTAAATATGAAGATGGAGCATGATAATTATGTTTGCAGTTATGAAAAGTGGTGGAAAACAATTTACTATTAAAGTTGGTGATATTGTTGACCTAGAAAAATTGGAAGTAGAAACAGGTTCTAAGCATGACATTAAAGAGGTTTTATTAATCTCTAATGGATCAGTACCCGTAATCGGTTCACCGTTTATTAAAGATGCGTCAATCAGTGTTGAAGTTATGGCACATGGTAAGGCTGAAAAAGTTTTTATCTTTAAGAAAAAACGTAGAAAAGATTACCGTAAACGTCAAGGTCACAGACAGTGTTACACAAGAGTTAAGGTTTTATCAATTAACTCAGCATAAACATAGTGACAACTATATGTTTATATTTTGGTTATGATTTCACAATATTTATTCAGAAGGTGATGTAAGATGGCACATAAGAAAGCGGGCGGTAGCTCAAGAAATGGTCGTGATAGTAATGCTCAGTATCTAGGCGTAAAGAAATTTGGTGGCGAAGCAGTTTTAGCTGGCAATATATTAGTACGTCAACGTGGTACAAAGTTCAAACCTGGCAAAGGCGTTGGTATCGGTAAAGATGACACTTTATTTGCTCTTATTCATGGAAATGTAAAATTTCTTGATAAAGGTAGATTAGGTAAATTTGTTACAATAGTTGAAAAAACAGTAGTAGTTTAGTTTTTATATTTTTCAGCACTTGTTAACATTTGGAGAAAAGTTTGAGAATTTTAGGTAATATTATATGGCTTATACCGTGTTTTGGCATTGTTACAGCCTTTTTTACTTTCATACTGGGTGCTTTTTTAACGGTTATTGTGATTCCTGCACCGATCGGTCTTGGGCTTATGCAACTGGCTAAATTTGAATTAGCGCCTTTCAGTTATGAAATGATAAGTAAGAAACATATTAAATCTACGTCTGAAAGTAAGTGGGAAACATATTCTAAAGTAATTATGCTTTTTTATATACCACTTGGATGCCTTATTGTAATATGTGCAGTGATGCAGATGATTGTATTGTGTATAACTATTATAGGTATTCCTATAGCGGTTATACTTGCAAAATCTCTTTCGACATATTTCAACCCTGTTAATAAAATTTGTGTGCCTCGTGGAGTTAGCAATATACTTGCCGATCAGAAAGCTCAAGATTTTATACGATCAAATGGTTGAAATTTTTACAGTGATAATTATACAAATATAATTGCTAGCATAATGCTAGCTTTTTTTATATGCAGATCGTAAACGCTAAATTTATCTCTGTTATTGAGAGTGGTCGAAATTTGATTTTGCACTTAGATTACAGTTTACGAATAAGATTTAATTTTACATTTAGATTATAGTTTTACTATCGGAGTGTAGTTTTCCTAAATTAAGATTTAATTTTACACTAATATTATAGTTTACGATTAAGATTTAATTTTACATTTAGATTATAGTTTGCTATTAGAGTTAAATTTTCCTAAAGTATAGTTTATTATTTAAACAAAAGGTTATATTATGAAATTTATTGATACAGCAAAATTTAAGTTAATAGCAGGAAACGGTGGAAACGGTGCTATTGCATTTCGTAGAGAAAAGTTTGTTCCTCATGGTGGCCCAAACGGTGGAAACGGTGGCAATGGTGCATCTATATATTTTGTAGGAGATAAGAGCAGACATACCCTTTTAGATTTTAGATATAAAAGAGAGTATAAAGGTAAAAACGGTGCAGGCGGTGGCGGTACAGATAAATACGGTGCAGCTGGCGAGGATCTTATTTTACCTGTGCCACTTGGAACAGTTATATTTAATACAGATACTGGTGAATTGATTGCTGATATAACTGAAGATCAGAAAAAGTTCTTAATCGCTAAAGGTGGAGATGGTGGTAGAGGTAATATGCACTTTGCAACACCGACACAACGTGCACCTAGACACGCAGAAGATGGCTGGCCCGGAGAAGAGATTGATATAACTCTAGAGTTAAAACTTATAGCCGATATCGCAATAGTCGGATTACCGAACGCAGGTAAATCTACATTTATTGCAAGGGTTTCAGCTGCAAAACCTAAGATAGCTGATTATCCTTTTACAACACTTACTCCGAATTTAGGAGTTGTTAAAACTCCGTACGGAGATTCATACGTTATAGCAGATATGCCGGGATTAATTGAAAATGCACATAAAGGTGCAGGATTAGGATTAGAGTTTTTAAGACATATAGAAAGAACAGTTTTATTACTTCACTTTGTTGATGCCTCAACTGAAGAGTCTATGGTTGATAGCTATAAACTTATTAGAAATGAGTTAACAAAACATAAAAATAATCTATCTGGCAAAAAAGAAGTTATCGCACTTACAAAAATTGAAGCAGCAAATGAAGATAATGTAAAAGAATTTTTAGATTTTATCGCTAAAGAAAAGGATGCTGAATGTTACTCTATATCTTCTGTAACTGGAGAAAATATAGATAACATCCTTACAAGACTTTATGAGCTAATTACAGAGAAGAGAAAAGAAAATAAAAAGTAATCTGTTTGTAGCAAGCTACTCGTAAATAAGATACTTGTAAATAAGATACTTATAGCAAGCTACCCATTGCAAGATACTTATGGCAAGATACTTATAGCAAGCTACTCATTGCAAGCTACTCGTAGCAAGCTAAAACAAATAATTTATATTTAGTCGAAAAATATTAATAACTCATATCTCATTACAGTATGTAAATATATTTTTTAGTCGTAGAACTTTATCACTAATTTATAAGTCGTCGTAGTATATAGATAATTTATGAGTAATAGATATTTAAGTAATTTATAAGCTATAAAAAATTAATAATTTATGAGTAATAGAAATATATAAATAAACGATGAGTAATAAATGAATAAAATTACTGATGTGATAAATAACAATATCGGAACTACAGCTATCTCTAACTACTTATTACTAGAGAGAAAATGGCGATTATCTGTTACTAAAAAGATCAGTGATAATACAACTCCTATCAAGATTAGTGATAAACATGTGCTGACTGTTCTGGTTCATGATAACCTTTGGTTGCAAGAATTAGGATATTTGAAAGAAGAAACTATTGAAATGTTACGTAAAAATGATATATTTATAATGGATATAAAATTTAAATACTCGCCTCATAAAGAGACACTTAAAGAACAAGCTAAGTATGATGAGTATCCTATAACTCAAGAGATAGAAAATGAGATACATTATTCAACATTAAAGTTTAAATCAGAGCCGTTTTATAATGAATTGAACTCTGCTTTACGAAAGTATTTTACTAGATATACATTAACGGATTATAGAAATAGGAATAAATTATGATATTAGAAATTAAAAAATACCCCGATGAAGTTTTAAGACAGAAATCTCATCCTATAGATGAAATAACAGATGAGATAAAAGAGTTAGCCTCTAATATGGCTGAAACAATGTATAACGCTCCGGGCTACGGTATCGCTGCACCACAAGTTGGTGTGAGTAAGAGATTACTTGTTATAGATGATTCTTTAGGATCTGATCCTACTAGACTGATGAAAATTGTTAATCCAGTTATTATCGAATCTTCAGGTGAGCTATTTGAAGAAGAGGGTTGTCTATCTATCCCTGGTGAGTACGAACTTGTAAAACGATTTAGTCATGTTAAAGTTAAGTATACTGATATTGATGGTAAAGAGTGTATAATTGAAGCTGAAGGACTTCTATCAAGAATTTTTCAACATGAGATAGATCACCTTGATGGACACCTTTTTATCGATGATGTAACTATGCTTCAAAGAGAGAGAATAAAGAAAAGTATTAAAAGCAGAATAAAAGCTGGCGACTATAACGTTACTGAAACACTTTAATCTTATAGTTTGATTGTGCATATTTTATATACTTACTATTTAATCTATTACAATGAGTTATAACTTTCTAGTTCTAGAGCTTGATACATATCTTTTTGTATACTTACTATTTAATCTATTACAGTGAGTTATAACTTTCTAGTTCTAGAACTTGATAGATATCTTACGGTTATAATTTATTAGTTTTATAATCTTTTCTAACTACTTTTAGAGATCTTTTTGCTACTGATAAGTTACCGTTACATTTTATCATCTCAATACTTATTCTGTGTCTATCATGTTACAGAAACATTATAATTTTGATCCTGATAAGTTATCGTTACATTTTATAATCTCAATATTTATTCTGTGTTTATCATATTACAGAAACATTATAATTTTATAGCAGTACCCTAATACAGATTTTGTATACTCAATCAACTAAATAAATTGAAATATTTAAAGTATCTATATTTTCTCAAAAATAAATACACTTCGTCTAACATTAAGTGAGAATTTTGAACCATCAACTTTTAAACTAACCTTACTCTTAATTTCATCGCGTACATCAAGCACTCCTTTTTCAAGTATACTATTACTCTCAAAATTTGAACTCATTATATCTTCCTGCAACTTACCATAACTTATCAATCTATAAAACTTACTACTCACATCTATAATTTCACCTAACGTATAAACTCTTAAATGTTTATTATTCATTATAAACATTAGCGAATTGATATACGCATCATCTATATCTACAACATTACTGATAACTACTAAAACCGAGTTACTATCTTTATCATTAGCCATAGACTTAAATATATTTAAGTTTTTATCTATCAAATTGACTATATCAACATTATCTTTACAGTCGCTATCAGAAATTGCCTTAACTAATTTATCAGTTACAACTGTTTTATTACTATTAATAATATCTTCTAATTCTTTAAAAATGTTATCATACATAAAATATATCCCTTCACTTTCTCTATTTATTTAGAAAATTTATTATTATTTTACTCTGTTCATCAACTTCTATCAGAAAAGAGTCGTGCCCGTAATGAGCATCAATCGTTTCTCTCACAACATCAACTCCCTTAGAAATCATTACATCATTCAACTCATCACCTTGATATAGAGGAAAAAGAAAGTCTGATGTGAAATCTATTAATAAAACTTTAGCCTTAATACTTTCAACTGCCTCATCTAGCGATTCAAAATTATATGATAAGTCAAAAATATCCATAGCTTTCAATAGATATAAGTAACTGTTTGCATCAAACCGTTCAGTAAATTTATGACCGTTATATACGAGATAGTTTTCTACCTCATATCTTGAATAGAAATCATATATAGAATCTTGTCCTGATAATCTTCTACCAAATTTATTATGGAACGCTGTATCTGATAGATATGTAATATGTCCAGCCATACGAGCTACAGCTAATCCATCTTTAGGATACTCTTTACCGTAATAGTTTCCATCATTAAAATTACGATCAGATCTTATAGCTTCTCTTGCCACAGTATTGAACGCAATAGCCATAGGTGTGATCTTGCTTGTTGCAGAGATAACTATTAACTTCTCTGCAATATCAGGAAAGTTGACACCCCACTCAAGTACTTGCATTCCCCCTAACGATCCACCTGCAACTGCATAAAGTTTATCTATCTTAAGATGATCTAACAGTATCTTCTGAAGTTTTATCATATCCTTAATAGTTACAACTGGAAAATCTAAACCGTACGGACTCTGCTTGCTAGGATCAATAGACGCAGGACCTGTTGTACCGTAGCAACTACCTAATATATTCGGACATATAATATGATATTTATCAGTATCAAAAGCTTTCTGAGATCCAACCATACTATCCCACCAGCCGACAACTTTTTTGTTATCATCGTTATCTAGTTGAAAAGCTGCATGTGCCGATCCTGTTAAAGCATGGCATAACAAAATAACATTACTCTTATCGCTATTTATTTTCCCGTACCGTTGATATGCAACTGTTATTGGCGATAGTACTCTACCACTTTCTAACCTAAAATCTTGCTTGAATGTTACATACTCTGTTTTTACTTTGTTCAACTTAATCCTCATTTTATAACTTCTTAGATAGTATATAACATTATATATTTTTTTCTACTAATAATTTATTAAATTATAGATGGTTATAAAGTTATTGCATTACATTCTGTGTTAAGATATACTTACAATCATATAATTAGGTGCAGAATGAGTAAATTTCTATTTTTTTTATTAATGTTTTCGATGTATACAAACTCACTTTTTGCATCGATATTAACTTTTACCGATTCTTCTTCTGTATCTGCAAAATCGTCACAATCAAATAATATTATTGCTGACTATCTTAAGGTAAAAACTTTCTTAAATATAATAGATCAATCTGTACCGTATCTTCTTAAATCTCCTGAACTTGCTAATAGAACAAATAATAATGTTGATGAAATAAAATATCTAGCTGCAATCGTTGCAAGAATATCTATGGATAAATTAAATTTATCTAAAAAACCTAAAAAAGATAGTAAGGCTGTAACAGCAGGTGAAATGACTCTCATTGTTACAATAGATGCTGATGCAATAAGTAGGTTTCTCGATAAATCGTTAGAGAATAATCAATTTAAAGCATTCGCTAAATTATATTATAATGATATGAATAAAATGCTTAAACAATTAACTGAAGCTACAAAAAATAACTCTGCTGTATTAGATGAAGATGTTATACGATTATTTTCTATTCAACGATCTAGATCTTACGAAATGAACCAACTTGCTTATAATAATTTTATTCAAACAGCTACTGAAAAAGAGATGGAAAGTAGAGCTTATAAAGCTAAAGCTAAAAAGAAAGAAGCACAAATAGATTATATTTTAGGCGATATTGCTGAAAGTGAAAAAATTCTTTTACAGTTTATAGATCAAGAAATTGATAAAGTATATGAAATGTCTGATAGCATTATTAAACATATTCAAGCTGAAGGTAAACAATATATTGAAAATATTCCTACGTTTTCTCTTGATGGTATAACCAATATCATAGAAGCTAAAAATTACGCTATAGGGCTTAGAAAAGAAATTATAAATGTAACTCAACAATTTCTTGATTATACAAATCCTCTATTTACTAAAATCCAACTATCGTTTGATGAACTAGAACTCGCCTTAGCATCGCATAGACTATACGATGTTGAACCTATAAAAAGTAGATGGGAAGCTAGTTATCAATACCAATTCAGATTGAACAACTATGAGAAACGTTTAGAAAGAATTCAGCCGATGCTAAACAGTAACTCATCACGATTTATACAATTAAAAACAGAGATCACTGCTCAAGCAAAAATCGCTGGATATGTTGAGCTTATAAAAATATTATCTCCTTACGAAAATGCGTTACAAAATGCACAACTTACACAATGGATCGGTAATGTGAATAAGTACGCATATATAATGAGCCTAGGTGATTTAAATAGAGTTATTGGTGCTATTCCATTAAATGTTAGATACGACGGTGTTGAGTATCTATTTAACTTCGATATTAATGAATTCAATACCGATCAGATAGTGTACTTTCTTGCTAATCCATCAAGATTTGGAGCATACCCTCTTTTCAGAATGATGCCTGACGGTGAAACTATATATGATATCGGAGAAGTTCTTTCTGGGTTTATTGTAAATATTAGACCTGATGATATATCTCAAACATTTTTATCTAACGATAATTTAACTCTCTTTCCAGAGATAAAATATACTGAAAAATTTAGAGAACTTTTAGATGAAGAGTCAAATATATTAAATCTGCTTTTAGAAAATAAAGCTGTAATCGATATTAATATAGATAATAAAAGTAGAGAGGGAGAAGTTATTGATCCTCCTCCTGCATCGCTTGAGACTGAAGAACGAATATTAATTATCTCTCGTGTAGATAATTTTAAAAAAAAAATCCATCTAAGTTTAAGTTAGAATATCCATATCCATACCCATCTTTTCATAGAATATCATCTCTTAATATCTATCAAACTGTAACTAAACTCAGTAAAATTGAAATAGATAACGCAATTAATCAACAAGACAGAATTAATATAGATATAGTAAATAATAGTAATCAAAATATAAACTCACAAAATGTTCTAGTTTTAGAGAGTAATTCAACTACTCAAAATGTTGCAATAGTACCAACTAACAGTATTTCAGAAACTATTACAATATCTCCATACTCTCATCTAAATAATTTTAATGTTAATCGTTATCAACTTAACGTAAATTTAGAAGATATTATAAATGCTATAAATGTTAATGATAAACTTGAATACAGTACAAAATTAGCTTATTCAGGAAGTATACTCTTAAACGTTTCAAAGCCTGTATTTGCTTTTGGTGATAATGATTTTTCTGCTCCATTAGTATCTGGAGGAATAGGTGTTGTTGGACAGTATCAACTTCCCTTCTATATGGCTCTTGAGTCTCAAATATCATACTCAGATGAACTCCCATCGTTCGGTGATCCGATGTTGTCAAGCTATACGGTTAACAAATTAGATTATATGATAAACATATTATATCAACAAACAGTTTATAGCGATAACACCTTTTTAATTATGCCATTTGCAGGTGTTGGTTTTGGTGGATCAACTTTCTTCCTTGACAGATACGACCCTATTATAGATAATATTGAACCGATCAATGCCAACGCAATAACTTCTTTCCTTATGTCCTCGAAAATAGGGATTAGAGTTACAACAGCAGTATTTATATTTTCAGTCGGTGGACAGTATATGTATTCACGACCAGAGATTAATGGTTCTTATAAAAATTTTGATTCGTTTGTGTTCTTCTTTGAAGCAGGAACATGGTTTTCTAAATAAACGCATGGAGGAAATAATTTAATGCCGTATTATTACTATGATATCTTTTGTAGGTTTTGTGAAAAAATATTTGAAATTAGAAGCAAAAATAACGTTGTACCACTATCATTTCAATGTCCACATTGTAGTAAAGTTGCTATCGGAGTTGTATCTAAAACGCAACACTATCCATCATATTTTAGATCTAATATGGATGATACTACTGATTTTCTTGAAGATGAAGAATTCAAGTCAGAGAATAAGTATAGCGAAATATTAAAATCTCAATCTAAAAAGAAACCTCATAAAAGATAATTAAAACTATCTCTAACTAGTTATGTTGTTAATAAATATTCAATGATCTAACTAGTAGTTAAAATATATAATCTATACATCAATCATCTAATAGTTAAATAGGTTGATATAATCATTAGCTACCATTCATAACTTACGATCAATTAAACTTTTTGAGGAACATTTATAAATATAGTTACTACTACAAATCCCACGATTTTGAAAAATAGTAATATAGTTTATCAATTATCTCTGTATATGTTTTTCTATCAAGTGCAGATATAAATATCGCTTCACCTTTATACTTACTTTTAATCTCTTGAAGGGTTTCCACATCTAACATATCTACCTTATTAAAAACGATAACTCTATTCTTATTAGCTAAATCAATATCTTCTAAAACTTTTTCAACCGACTCTATATGTTTATCGTAATCCATATCTGAACTATCAACTAGATGAATAAAGTAATCAGCAGATTTTATCTCCTCTAACGTCGACTTAAATGCTGGTAGAAGATTTTCTGGAAGATTTCTGATAAACCCAACTGTATCTATTAAAATAATCTCTTTATCTTCTGGAAATCTTATCCTTCTTGATGATGTTTCTAAGGTTGCAAACATCATATCATCTGCATATATATTCGAGTTGCTAAGATTATTGAGTAATGTTGTCTTACCAGCGTTTGTATAGCCGATTACAGCCACTATCGGTATATCTTTCTTTGTACGCTTATGTCGTTTCACAACCCTTGATTTTTCTATACCTTTTAACTTCTTTTTCAAAAATGCTATTCTATCTGTTACCTTTCTTTTATCTATCTCTAACTTTGTCTCTCCAGGACCTTTACCACCTATCCCACCTGTTAAACGTGATAGAGAATCATCTTTCATTCCTAATCTTGGTAAGATATATTTTAACTGTGCAAGTTCAACTATTACTCTACCATCGTTATCTTTTGCACGATTGGCAAAAATATCCAATATAAGTTGAGTTCGATCAATTACTTTAATCTCTGTAAATTCAGCAATCATTCTGCTCTGACTTGGCGTTAAAGTATTATCATATATTAAATACTCCGCTCCTGATGAAACTGTTTTAATTACAATTTCTTTAAGTTTTCCTGTTCCAACCACATATTTTGCATCAATCTTATTTCGTATCTGATATATATTATCTATTACCTCAAGGTTTGCTGTTCTTGCCAACTCCTTAAGTTCTAAAAGGTTTCTTGCAGCCTCTGTACTATTTTTAAATGCTCCAGTCAAGACTGCCATCGTTCTGCCTTTAGTAATGTTTAACTTACTTGCTTTAAACCCTATCTCATCTTCTAATCCCTCGATAAATTTATCGTAATCTATATTTTGATTATATACATCTTTATCATCTAATGTACCGTACTCTCCGTTACCACCCTCTGGTAGTAGATAAATAGTCGACATAGATAACGGTAATCCATCGTTATCATCAACCGTTATAACTGTTAAACTATCGAGCCTTAATAGTGCAAGATCTGCTCTATCATCTTCATCTGGAGTGCTATTTTTGAAATCTGTTCTGATTAATCTAATACCTCTAAGTTTTCCTGATATCAATCCAAACCTATTTAATTTTGGAATAACTAACTCTTCACTATTACCTACGATAATATATTCAATATTACCTCTTCTATCTATAATTATCCCTATCTGTCTTTTAGTGATGAAAGATATCTCTACAATAACTTTTGCTAAATCAACAGATATGAGGTTCTCACTCTTATTTTTACGACTATATAATTTTTCTAACCTTTTAAGAATATTTGCGGTAAGTCCTTCTGTTTTCCCGTGTAATATATTACACCTCCTTCATATCGATATTTTAATCTAAATATCATAATAGTTAAAGATATTTATTCTGTACAATAACAGTAGAAATAAATTTAAAAATATGTTAGCATTTTGTAATGAAAACTGTTAGTACTTTTAATAACATTCTTATATTTAATCCTGCTTTTTTAGGCGATGCCGTTTTAAGCACACCACTTATAAAAGCTGTAAAAAAACTTTATCCATCTGCATCAATCACTTTTACAACTAGACCTGAATATGCAGAACTGTTTACTGATATAGATATAATTGATACTGTGCTTCCTTTTGATAAGTATGGTAAGTACAAAGGTATATTTGGTACGCTTAAATTTGCGAAAATTTTAAAAGAGAAAAAGTTTGATCTTATTATTAATCTTCACAGATATATGCGATCAACTCTCTTACTTAAACTTGCAAAACCTAAATATTTAGTTGGATTTAAAGTTGCATCGTTATCATTTTTATTCGATAAATCTGTGTTTCGTGATAAAGAACTCCATGAAGTACACAGAAACTTATCTATACTTGAACCGTTAGTTGAAGATTATACTTTAGCCTCAGCAATTGAACTTGCTGGAAAAGTTATTACTAGATTTGATAGAGCGCTTTTTAGTAAAATAAAATTATATCAATCTACAATCTCTCCAAACAAAAAAATAATCGGATTAGCTATAGGATCAGTATGGAAAACTAAACGCTATCCACCAGAACTGTTTGCTGAACTTGCTACATTGCTTTATCTATCTAACTATACTATAGTTCTGTTTGGTTCATCTACAGATAAAGAAGCTTACGATAAATTCTTTAAATATTATAAACACCCGTATATAGATTATCTATATAAAATTGATATAAAAGATCTTTCAACATTTATTGCATCTGTGGATATTCTTATATCTAACGACTCAGGGCCTGTACATATAGCCTCATCAACAATCACTACAATTATTGATATTTTTGGAGCAACTGTACCTCAACAAGGTTTCTCTCCATATACTAATAGCTCCTATATTGTTGAAAACCTTGATTTAAAGTGTAGACCTTGCGGTGCGCATGGTGGAAACAAATGTCCTTTGAAACATTTTAGATGTATGAACGATATAGATTATAACGAAATTAAAACTATTATTGATAAAATTGGTGAGTAACTAAATGAAAAACATCCTCATAATACGATTCTCTTCTTTCGGAGATATAATATTAACAACTGGTATAATAAAACAGATTAAGTTTCAACGACCAAACTATAGGATCGATGTTTTAACATCTGCCGAATACGCACCTATTTTTAGAAAGTTTCCATATGTTAGAGATATTTATATCTTAGATAAAGAGATGCCGTTAACATCATATATCGCATACCTTAAAAAAATCCCTAGCTACGACTATATTTTTGATCTACATGCTAATATGTACTCTCTAATAGCTAAATTTTTTCTGCACGGAAAAACAGTTACTTATAATAAAAACCCTATCGCAAGAAGATTGTTTGTGAAATTTAAAATAGGTAAAATGTTTCTCAAAAAACATGTCGTAGAGAAATATTACGATGTTGTTCAAAAAACATTAAATCTTAAAAAAATATTAAATATTAACGAACTTAAACCTTTCATTCCGAACACATTTGCTACTGAAAAGAGGCTGGAAGAAAACTCAGCAACTGTTATCACTATACATCCTTTTGCTAGTAAACAAACGAAGGTTTGGCCACACTTTAATGATCTTATTAAAATATTATCTGATAGTGGTGCAGTTGTGAACATAATTGGTATAGGCGATATTGAGGTTTCTCCAACAGTTAACAATCTTACTGGACATAGACACTTTGATAGCTTAGTTGAGATTATAGCTAAATCAGATATATTAATCAGTAACGACTCTGGACCTATGCATCTAGCTGTGGCATTAAATATTAACTTGATTGCGATATTTGGATCAACAACTAAAGAGTTAGGGTTTTATCCGATATTTGAGAACTGTAAGATTTTAGAGTATCCTAATCTATCGTGCAGACCTTGCCACGTGCATGGATTAGATGAGTGTCCGTTAAATGATTTTAGTTGTATGTTATCAACATCTATCGAAGAAGTTAGGTTTAATACTATATCTATCTTATCTACACTTATATAATTTAGGTAGATTGATATTGATATTTATATTCAAGCAATCTAACTTGTCTAACTGATTATTACCTATATTTAAGCAATCTAACTTGTCTAACTGATTGATATTTATATTTAAGCAATCTAACTGATCTAACTAATTAATATTTATATTCAACACACATCTATCCATGTAACTACTTGATAAAACTGACTTTCTATTACAATAAATACATCTATCTACTTTTAATAACTATCTTCTGTCCTATACGTAATTTATGTACATTACTTATCCTAGGATTAAGACGCTTTAATGATGTAGTTTTCATTCCATGTTTATGTGCTATAGCTATAAATGTATCGCCACTTCTAACAACATAATATTTTGGAGTATATTTATTTAATAGTTTTGAGATACCTTTATCCATATCCCTATCAGAATACTTACTTATAGGAAGTAAAATAGGCTTACTTTGTAAAATAGTATTTCCATCAAGACAATTTATATCCTTTAATCTTGATAAACTCACACCATATCTCTTTGCTATACCCTTAATATTTGATCCACTTTTAACATTCACAAGCGTGTATTGTAATCTCTCTGCTTTATCTGTCTTGCTTAATAGATCGATTACCTCTTTATCCCTTCCATAAGGAACTCTTAAAGAGTAGCTTTTCACTGGTGGTGTTATACCTACTTTTAATGATGGGTTTAACTCTATCATATCTTCAAATTTAATATCTAACTTCTCTGCTAACCAGAAAAGATTAACTTGAGAGTCTATATCTATCTTAGAGAAAAATAATGGCGTAGTTGTTGGAGCGTCAAAACCAAATTTGAGATAGTTCTTATAAATTATTAATAACGCTATAAATTTTGGAACATAATCTCTTGTTTCAAGTGCTAATGTTCGCGTGCTTGCAATCTTAAAATAATCATCTGTTTTATGTTTTACTGATGCACGATGTATTCTTCCCGGTCCTGCATTATACGCTGCTAATGCTAAAAACCAATCATCGAACCTTTTATATAGATCACTCAAAAACCTTGCTGCTGATTTAGTTGAAATCTCAAAATCTCTTCTTTCATCTACCCAAAAATCATTCTTCATTCCATACATTCTACCAGTGCTTGGCATAAATTGCCACATACCCGTTGCACCTACTCGTGATATAGCATGATTATTAAATCCTGACTCTGTAAATGCTAAAGCTACTAAATCTGAAGGTAGTTCTGCTTCCAGAAAAACATTCTCTACAACATACATATATTTATTTGCTCTATTTAACCATTTCTGTGTTACATGAGGTATTTTTTCAGTAAAATATTTTAAATAACGCTCAACTCGTGGAGTCATAACTATCGGAACATTAAACTCTTTCATCTCATAAAAATATTCATACTCAGTAACTTTCTCTCTTCCTTCAACAATAGATGAGTAAAGTCCTATATCTGGAACTAATAACGATAACTCATCTGACTCTGTAATTTCAATACTGCTTTCAAGATTTTCTAAGTTATGCTCCTCACTTAACAGGTTTGTCATTGACTCTGTATCATATGAAACTAAAGAACTATTCTTTGTGCAACCTGAAACTATAAAGAGAGTAAAAAGTATTATTAATCCCTTCAATTTTAGTCGTAATAAATCGATCATTATTTACCTTATCTCTCTTAATTTGTAATTCAAATTGATATAATATTTTTTAGGATACCTAATAACATTGTTACTCTCTATCTTAACTATATTTGTTAAATAGTTACCTTTTACATTATTTATATTACTAGTTAAAAACTCTATCATATCGTAACCTATCATACTACTATAACTCATCTCTTCACCGAAAAAAGTTTTATAGTTATCTGATAACTTCTCGATGTTATCATCAATTATATATAAATTAGGTGTAACAATATGTATTTTTTTAAAATATACTTTATAATCATCGTTATAACTTAATGAACTTAATGAACTTGTTACAACAACAACTTTATGCAGATTATCGTCTGTCTGTGTGTACCTAACGATCGGTAAAAGAGACTCCAACTGATCATCATCACTTATAAGAATATTAACTATACTCTTCTTCTTATTTTTTGTGTAATAGTTTTGTAGATAATTTTGTAGATCTGTTGAACCGTTTCTAGCAACATAAATAGTCGCCTTAATATTCATATTTGATAACACTTCTTGCATATATTCTGCTTCATCTTTTTTATCGTGTGAAGCTGTAATTAACACCTCTGCACGAGTATTAAATACTGATAACGTCGTTGCTGTGTCTAATAACTGATTTAATGATGTGTCAAAATTGATATAAGTATCATCAACTAAAAGAGTTCTATTCTCAAGATTAATCAGTACCTCATTATCTTCTGATATCATATAATCGCTGTAGACTGTTTTAATCGTATATTTTGATCCTAACGTCTGCATATTATATATCATACCTTTAACATGAGCATTCTCAATATTTGAGTTAATAATGTTTATTACCACATTCTCATCAACTGAACGTACATACTTTTTCTGTTCTTTCTTCTGCTTACTATCATTAACTACATCTGTATCCGTATATTTACTGTCATCAACTTCTATACCACTACTATTAATCGAACCATCTGGAACGATTAACGGAATTCCTGTACTCTTATCTGTATCTACTATACCATCTTCGATATTATTAATATTAGTATTAATCTTATTTATGTTTTTTAATGATTTAATTCTTAACCTATCATCAATACATCGTATAGGAGATTCTCCAGCTTTTAATGTTATATTAAGCTGATTACAGTAACTCTTTAATACATTTTGATACTGAACTGTCATCTCTCTATTTTTTAATCTATTAGCAATTCTTTTTGCTCTATTTCTATCCTTGACTTCTAGAAGTAGATCATACAGCCATAGATCATAAAACATTCTTATATCTTCTTCTGCTATCGCATTTAGATTAACTTTCTCGAATAAAAATTTTGCGTAAGCTCTATCACCACTAATTAAGTAGTAGTAACCTAAAAATAACGTTGCAGAATTAGCTACACTGCTATCACTACCTGCAGCATAAAATCTTAACTGAACAATATCATCTGTTTGCAACTCTTTATTAACATATTGATATATATCAAAAGAATCTTTTTTTGATGACGTAATAGCAGCACAGCTACTTACCGATATCGCCACTAATAATACAATAACTACGTTTAAAAATCTCTTCAATTCTGGTAATTTCAATATCTAACCCTCTGTGATTTATAGTCTCTGAAGCATCTTGCAACTCTTCTTCTAACATCTCACCTTTATACAATATAAGCTTAAACTTCTTTGCTAAAACTTTCTCTGTGTGCTTTAGAACTTTATCTACCTTTGCAACTCCACGAGCTGTTACATAATTAAATCTAAAACCTTCAAGGTTTTCTACTCTATCATTTATTACAGTTACATTTTTTAATCCTAACCTACCAATAGCATCGTTTAGAAAATCACACTTCTTGCGTATAGACTCTATCAGCGTAACTTTAAGCTCTGGATAACATATCGCTATAACTATCCCTGGAAAACCACCACCTGAACCGATATCAGCTAATTTATCGCTAGTCTTAAAATATCTAACTGATTGTGCAACCTCTAATAAATGAAAGTAATAAACACTATCTAAATAATGCTTACAATAAAACTCATCTCTATCCTTAATATTGGTAAGGTTAAGTGTAGCATTTTTATGTAACTCATAAAATATCTCTAACTTATCTGCTATACCATCATCAACATATATATCTTTACCTACTATCAAACTAATACTTCCTATCTTATACTTTTTTAAACTTCTCTATTGCTATCTCTAACATAGATATAGCGTTATGTGTCATCCCTGGAATTCGTAAAGCTTGTCCTAGATTTTCAGGCGATATCCTCTTTAACTTCTCAACCTGTTCTAATCTTAATCCAGATACTGAACCGTAATCTATATTTTGTGGAATTCGTATAAACTCTAACTTATTAGATTTAGCAATTTCTTGCTCCTCTTTCTTGATGTATCCTTCATAAAATATCTCTATCCAAACCTGTTCTTGAAGCTTCGTTGGTATCTGTTCAATAAGGTTCATCTCTTCCAACATATCGTAACTAGCCTCTGGACGTTTTAGAAAATCATATGCTGTAATACTCTCATTAAGTATTATATTATATTTAGATATTATATCAACTATATTCTTATCTGAGATCCTTATCTTTATACCCTTTAACTTCTCAATTGTATTACTCACTACAACACAATCTTCCATAAACCGATCATATCTTTTATCTGTTATTAACCCTAAATCTTTACCGTACTCAATCAATCTAGCCTCTGCATTATCCTCTCTTAATCGCATACGATGTTCAGCTCTTGATGAAAATATTCTATATGGCTCATCTACACCTTTAGTTGTTAAATCATCTGTCATCACACCTATATAACTTTCATCTCTATTAAGTATAAACGGCTCTTTACCCTCTATCGATAATGTAGCATTAACCGATGCCATAAAACCTTGTACTGCTGCTTCTTCATATCCTGATGTACCGTTTATCTGTCCTGCAAAATATAATCCATCTATTAATTTCGTCTCATAACTTTTTTTCAATATAGTCGGCTGAAACGCTATATACTCTATTGCGTACGCTGGACGGATAAACTCTGCTCGCTCTAATCCTACTATCGTTCTATACGCTTCAAGTTGCGCATCTATAGGTAGAGATGATGAGAAACCATTGATATATATCTCATTACTTCCTATACCTTCTTCCTCTAATACAATTAAATGACGCTCTCTATCTGGAAATTTCGATACTTTGTCCTCCATTGATGGACAGTATCTAGGGCCTAAAGCTTTATCTTTATTATTAAAGTATAACGATCTATATGTGTTCTCTCTAACAACTTGATGTGTTCTATCTGATGTATATGTTATAAAACAATCTATCTGATCATCACCTAATATACCTGTCTCAAATGAAAATCCTCTTCTTGTTGTTTCTTTCTTATATGCTTCTACTTTATCAAAATCTATACTACGCTTATCAACTCTCGCAGGTGTTCCTGTCTTTAATCTTATAGGCTCAAAACCTAACGATGTTAATGAGCTTACTAAATGTGTTGATGATATATCATTCATCCTACCACCCTCATAACTCTTATCTCCAACAAATATCTTACCGTTCAAAAATGTACCCGTTGTAACGATAACCTTACTTGCATGATACTCTTCACCCGATACAGCTCTTACACCATATACAACTTTATCCTTAACCAATATATCCGATACAACAGCTTGCTTTACAGATAGATTATCTGCAGTAAATAAACTCTTCTTCATTCGCTCTGAATATTTACGTTTATCTGCTTGTGCTCTTGAACTTCTTGCAGCTACACCTTTACTCTCGTTTAATAATTGAAACTGTATAAATGTTGCATCTATATTCCGTCCCATTTCGCCGCCTAAAGCATCTAAGTCTTTAACTAGAGAACCTTTAGCTAATCCACCTATCGCAGGGTTACAGCTCATATATGCTATCTTATCAAGCGATATTGTTATAAGCATCGTGCTAAACCCACGTCTAGCTGATGCTAATGCTGCCTCGCAACCTGCATGTCCAGCACCTACAACAATAACATCATATATATCATTCTTTAACATTTCTTAATTCCTTCAATTTACAAATATACTATTTAATACTTTATCCAATCTAACTCTTACTTAAACTCTACTGTACCGATACAAAAACATAATAAGATAAACTTGATCTTTAATTGATACTATTACTCTTCAAAACATATCGAAAACCTTTAAATGTTTTCTGCTTTATCTATCTTTTTCAATCTTCTCTATCTTAGATATCTCTATCGCTATAACCGATATAGCCGCTGGAGAAATCCCCGGAATACCTCTTATCTCTTTTAAAGTTTTAGGTTTTAATAAAGCGATCTTCTCTGCATACTCTAACCTAAGTCCTGGGATAGATTTATAACTTATACTATCAGGTACCAATATACCATCGTATATATCAGCTTTCTCTACCTCTTTCTTCTCTTTATCTATATAGCCTTTATACTTAATCTCTACCTCTAACTGATCGATCAACTTTTCAGATAGATTTCCCTCTCCTATACCACTCTCTTTAATCATATCCCTATATAACACTTCTGGTCTTTTTAATAGATCATGATACGATATGTTTCTATCTTTATCTTTTAATTTATTAAGCCTAGCTATCTCTAAATCAATTAACTCTCTATCATTTAAAAATCTATCAAACCTTTCTTTACCTATCAATCCTAATTTATATCCGTACTGTAACAATCTAGCTTCAGCTCTATCTTCTCTTAACAGTAACCTGTACTCTCCTCTTGAAGTAAACATTCTATATGGCTCATCAATACCTTTACTCATTATATCATCACCTAATACACCGATATAACTTTCATCTCTACCTAAGATTAACGGTTCTTTACTATCAATAGATAGAACTGCATTAACTCCCGCCATAAACCCTTGTACACCTGCCTCTTCATATCCTGATGTTCCATTTAACTGTCCTGCAAGATATAAACCTTTAAGTTTCTTAGACTCATATGAGTAATGTAAATCTTTCGGATCGTAAACATTATACTCTATTGCATAAGCCGGTCTCGTAAACACAGCATTCTCTAACCCTTTAATTGATCTATAAGCAGCAACTTGAACATCATACGGAAGAGATGTTGACATTCCATTAATATGACACTCAAACATATCTAAACTTTCAGGTTCGATAACTATATTATGTGATGTTTTCTCTGGAAAGTTTTTGATCTTATCTTCAATAGATGGACAATATCTAGGTCCTTTTACAGCGATCTCGCCACTATATAACTGTGATGTTTTTATATTATCAGCAACTATTCTACAAGTTTCATCATTAGTATATGTTAGGTAACAATCTATATTCTTTAAACCGTTCTTAACACTATCTGGAGAGAATGTTATATCTCCACTATCAGAAGATAGAACTTCTAATCCACTTATATCTATAGAGTCAAATCGTATCCTTGCAGGCGTATCTGTTTTCATCTTAAAATGATTTAAACCTAATTTACTTAATGACTCTCCTAATGCAACACTAGCAGGTTCATACATTCTTCCAGCTGACATCTTCATACTACCGATATATATATGCCCATCTATAAATGTTCCTGCTGTAACCACTATTTTCTTACAGTAATACACTTCACCTGATGCAACACTTACTGACTCTACTTCACCATTCTTAGCATTTATATCTGTAACGATCCCTTGTTTTAAGTCTAGTTTTGGTGTATCAAATATCGTTGTTAGCATTCTATCTTTATACAGATATTTATCTGCTTGAGCTCTTGTTGCTCTTACAGCCACACCTTTACTTCTATTTAATATTCTAAACTGTATCCCTGTTGCATCTATATTTCTTCCCATTTCGCCACCTAAGGCGTCCATATCTTTAACTAGATTACCTTTACCTATTCCACCTATCGCTGGATTACACGGCATTAACGCCACGTTCTCGATAGATATAGTTAGTAGTAAGGTTTCTGCACCCATGCGTGCTGATGCTAACGCTGCTTCACAACCTGCATGTCCTGCACCTATCACTATTACATCATACTTCTTAAACATCTTAGAACCTCTATTTAAACAAACTACATATACAATGTTTCACGTGAAACATAACAACCTAACTGATAACGGATAAGAACCAATACTGATTAACCACTTTCTGTCACTCACAACTTTAACAGATTAACAAACGCTCCAATGTTTCACGTGAAACATAACCATCTCAAAACAATCAAACTAACACAGATCAAGCCGTGTCAACAAATGTTTCCAATCAATATATTTATACCAACCGATCTACACAATGTTTCACGTGAAACATAACAATATAGCCGACAACCGATAAGGACAAATACTGCTTAACTCTTCTCTACCAATCACAACTTTAACCTATTAACAAACATATAATGTTTCACGTGAAACATTTAACATAAAATCTACTTGCCTATACAGAACTTATTAAAGATAATAGAGAGAACATCTTCAGTATAACTCTCTCCAGTGATCTCCTCTATATTCCTAATAGACTCATTTAAATCAAATATAATCATATCTTCAGGAAAGTTACTACCAATATTCTTAACAACCGATTGAAGCGAACTCTTTACAATATCTAATAACATAGCGTGTCTTTCTGACACAATACCGATAGAATTAACTTTGATATCCTTACTGCCTGCAACTATATCCTTAATCAATACCAATAATCTATCAACGCCATCTCCACTCTTAGATGAGATAACTATATCGAACTTAGAGATATCTATACTATGCTCTAAATCACTCTTATTACCAACCTTTATAACCTTACTGCCGTTAGCAGAGTTAATAATCATATCAAGGTTCTTATCATCAAGAATAGAGAGATCGCCATCATTTATATCAAACAGTATCAAAACAATATCAGCTTTACTAACAACCTCTAAAGATTTCGATATACCTATGCTCTCAATCTCATCAGTTGATTCTCTGATCCCTGCTGTATCGGTTACCGTTACTGGTATCCCTGATATCAGAAATCTCTCACTAATAAAATCTCTTGTAGTGCCTGCAACAGATGAAACTATCGCTCTATTACTATCTAACAGTTTATTAAGCAGAGATGATTTACCTACATTCGGCTTACCAACAATAACTAAATTAACATCGTTACTAACAGATCGTAAAGATTTATACGACTCTAATAGTTCATCAGTTTGAAGTAATAATGGATTAACAATTGCCAACAACCTTGCATAAATACTAGAAATATCTGTATCTTCAGCAAAATCTATATCAGCCTCAAGTATAGCTTTACAGTTAAGTAACTCAGATTTAAATCTATCAAACAACATACCTACAGATCCATTCATCTGCTCATAAGCATATCTTAAAGATATATCTGAGTCCGATGCGATAAACTCCTGTATAGCTTCCGCTTCACTCAACGATATCTTATCATTTAAAAATGCTCGCATAGTGAACTCACCATTCTTTGCATCTCTAAATCCTAGATCGTAAAACGATCTAAGTGCTGATGATATAAGGATAGGATTACCATGAAATGATATCTCAACAACATCTTCACCTGTATATGAATAAGGTGCTTTAAAATATGTTACTAAAACATCATCACAAAACTGATCATATAACGATATAAACTTAGCAAAATACACCTTATTTGGCTCTATATCAACGATTTCACTGCCTTTCCTATCTTGGATAAGATTAAACGTCTTAATCGCCTCTACGCCCGAAATACGCACTACTATCACAGGTGAAGTTAGTACAACTGTTATCGGTGCAACGATTGTTTCTTTATTATAACTATTTCTCTTAATATCTTTACTCATACACTATATATTCTCACTCTATAAATCTCTCTACCATATACTATATATATTCTCACTCTCTAAATATCTACTCATATGATACATATTATCTATCTATAAATATCTCTACTAATATACTATATATATTCTCACTCTCTAAATCTTTCCACCATATACTATATATTCTCTAAATCTAAATTCCTTTCTAAACCAATATCTGCAATTACTAAAAAAGTTAACCAATCAAACAATTAGTTAACTTTAAAAATTAAATATAATAAAACTCTTTATACATCACAATATACTTATCTATCCATTCTAAGCATGAATGATTTTAATGTGTTAGACATGAGCATAGTGATCGTCATAGGCCCAACTCCACCCGGAACTGGAGTAATAGCCGATACAATATCTTTTACATCTTCATAATCAACATCACCACAAAGTTTGTTATTCTCATCTCTATTCATACCAACATCGATAACAACTGCTCCTTTCTTAATAAAAGAGGCTTTAACAAATTTAGGCATTCCGATTGCAGCAACTAATATATCTGCTTCACTACATTTCTTCTCAATATCTTTTGTCTTAGAGTGACAAACCGTAACCGTAGCATTGGCCTTAATCATCATTGCAGACATAGGTTTACCAACAATATTACTTCTACCGATAATAACACAATCTTTACCAGCTGTATCAATATTATAATATTTAAGGATTTCCATTATTCCAGCAGGTGTACAGCTGATTAAAGTATCCTCGCCGATATTCAGTAACCCTACATTGAACGGATGAAACCCATCTACATCTTTAGTTGGATCGATTGCACGCAATATCTTTTTATCATCAACACCTTTAGGGACAGGTAGTTGTACTAAAATACCATCGATCTTCTCATCTTTATTGTATTTATCGATCAACGCTAATAGTTCGTCTGTAGTAATACTATCAGAAACTCTATCAACTATAGAGTAAAATCCAATATCAGATGCTGCTTTCTCTTTTGATGATACATAGACGTGTGATGCTGGATCATCTCCTGCAATTATAACAGCTATACCCGGAACTCTTCCAAACTTCTCTTTACAACCAGCAACTGATTGCTTTAATTTCTCACGAATACTCGCTGAAACTACCTTGCCGTCTAACAATAAAGACATAGACTTCCTCCGCACAAATATTAATATTTACTAATAAGGTTACAGAACTTTTAATATATATATAAACAACATATTAAGCGTTAAGTAACCTACTTATTAACTTTCTAAAAACTCTTCATCTTCATTAATATCAGATGTTACAACAGCTACAGAGATAATCTCATCGCCTGATGTATTCATTATAGAAACACCTTTAGCACTTCTGCTTAGCGTTAATCTTATTTTAGAAACAGATGTTCGTATTATTTTACCACTTCTAGTAATAAGCATAATATCGTGATCCATAGTAACTTGTTTAGCGCCAACAACAGTACTACCTTTATCAAGTTTCATCAAGATAACACCTTTACCACCACGAGATTGAACTCTGTACTCATCAACAGGAGTACATTTTCCACGTCCAGCAGTAGTAACAGCGAATATCTGAGACTCTGTTTTAATAACTTCTAACGATACAACAAAATCATCAGTGTTCAGAGAAATACCTCGAACACCAGTTGCAGTTCTACCCATTGTTCTAACTTCAGATATATTAAATCTAATCGCTTTACCTTGACTAGTAGTAATAAATATATCATCATCTTGAGCTGTTAATAGTGTTGATACAATTTCATCATCTTCTCTTAATTTAAGTGCGATCATACCAGATCTACCAGATTTAAAGTCAGACACTAACACACGTTTAACAACACCTTGTTTCGTTCCAAAGAATATACATTTCGTATTATCATCATCAGAGATCGTCAATATTGAAGCGATTTTTTCATCAATATCTAAGGTTAGGAGGTTAGATATATGTCTACCTTTACTATCTCTATTCTGTTCAGGTACTTGATAAACTTTTAAGAAGTGTACTTTACCTCTATTAGTAAAGAACATCTGTAAGCAGTGGTTAGTAGTCGGAATTAACTGTTCAACGAAATCCTCACCTTTAGATGATGCTCCAGTTTTACCTTTACCACCACGTTTCTGTGCAGCAAAGTTAGATAGTAATGTACGTTTAATATATCCGTTATGAGTAATAGTAACGATTGTTTCATCGTTAGGAATAAGATCTTCCATATTAAAACCAGTTATTTCATTAGATATCTCTGTTTTACGAACATCGCCGTAAACGGTTTTCACTTCTTCAAGTTCTTTACGAATCATAGCCATAAGTTTCTTTTTAGAATCAAGTAGTGAGTTATAATAATCTATATCCTTTAATAATCTTGCATACTCTTCCATAAGTTTATCGATCTCAAGTCCAGTGATCTTAGCTAATCTCATATCTAATACGGCTTGAGCTTGAATATCAGATAACTCATATTTAGATATTAAATTTTTCTTAGCCGTTGCCGTATCAGGAGATGATTTAATAAGTTCAACAATAGCATCGATATTTTCAACAGCTATTTTCAATCCCTCTACAAGGTGCATACGCTCAAGAGTTTTTCTTAATAGGTATTTTGTTCTACGAGTAACAACATCTACTCTATGAGCTAAAAACGCTTGTAAGATCGGCATTAAACCTAATACTTGTGGCTTACCGTTGACTAAGGCTACCATGTTATAGCTAAATGTAGACTCTAACGCTGTGAATTTATATAATCTATTAAGGATAACTTCAGCAGACTCTCCTCTACGAACATCTATTAATATTTTGATACCTTTTCTATTAGATGTATCACGAATATCTGTAATACCAACCATTTTCTTTGCATTAACGAGTTCGGCTATCTTTTCAACTAACGATGCTTTATTAACTTGATAGGGGATTTCAGTTATAATTATCTGTTCTTTCCCACCTTTTTTAAGTTCTATAATTTCAGTTCTAGCTCTAACTTTAACAGATCCTCTACCTGTTTTAAATGCTTGAATAACCTCTCCTCTACCCATAACTATAGCAGATGTAGGAAAATCAGGCCCTTTGATTATTTCACATATATCATCAATTGTTCCCTCAGGGTTATCAACAAGAAATAAAAGAGCGTCCATAACTTCAGTTAAATTATGTGGAGGGATATTTGTTGCCATACCAACAGCGATACCAGATATACCGTTAATAAGTAGATTAGGTACTCTAGTTGGAAAAACAACTGGTTCTTCCATAGATCCATCGTAACTTGGTATAAAATCAACTGTATCAGAGTCTATATCTGCCATAAGATCGCTAGTGATTTTCGCCATACGAGTTTCAGTATAACGCATTGCAGCAGGAGAATCTCCATCTATTGAACCAAAGTTACCTTGTCCAATAGCAAGTGGGTAACGCATAGAAAAGTCTTGTGCTAAACGTACAAGTGCGTCATAGATAGCTGTATCACCATGAGGGTGAAGCTTACCCATAACATCTCCGACAACTCTAGCTGATTTTTTATTCGGTTTATTAAATTGCAGACCCATTTCATTCATAATATATAGAACACGACGGTGAACAGGTTTAAGCCCATCACGTACGTCAGGCAAAGCTCGTCCTGCTATAACACTCATAGCGTAATCTAGATAACTATTTTTTAATGTTTCTTCAATACTTATCTCTAGTATCTGTTTATTATCCACTGTTTATATCTCCTAATTGAAAAGTAACAATAACTTGATGATGAAAAAATTAAATATCTAAGTTACGGACATTTAACGCATTTTGTTCAATAAATTCACGTCTAGGTGCAACAGTATCTCCCATCAGTAATGAGAAAAGTTCATCAGCTGTTTCTCCATCATCGATAGTAACTTTATATAAGCTACGAGTTGTAGGATCCATAGTTGTATCCCATAACTGTTCAGCGTCCATCTCACCTAGACCTTTAAATCTAGATATCTCTAAACCTTTACGAGATTTAGCATCAACGAAAGAGACCATTTCAGATAAAGTTTCAAATGTAACTTGTTCCTCATCTTTTAATGATACAACGTAAGGAGCTTCACCAATATCTGTAAAGAAAGATGCTTTTCTGCGTAACTCTTTAATTTCTGGTGTAGAAAGAAGATTAGTATCTATAAATGATTCATCGCTATTTAATTTAAATTTGATATTGTATCTATTAAACTCTTCATTATGCACAACTTTTTGATCTACAGATTTCTCGAACGCTCCTATAGATTGAAGATGTTTTAAGAGTGTTTCAACATAACTTTTATCAGCAAGAGATTCAGGTGTAAGATCAGAATATGTTGCAAACGTTTTAACCATTGCATCGCTATACCCTTTTCTCATATATTTATGAGCCATTTTTTGGTATTGAGTTACAAGAGAGAAAACATTTTTCAATTTCTTTTTATCTAAGTTGTTTAGAGTGAAATCAGATAAACCTGATGATAAAAGGAAACTTTCTAACTCATCATCATTTTGAATAAAGCGATCAGTTTTACCTTTTTTAACTTTATATAGAGGAGGATTTGCGATGTATATGTATCCTCTATCAATAAGTTCTCTCATATATCTAAAGAAGAAAGTAAGGATTAGAGTAGATATGTGAGCTCCATCGACATCGGCATCTGTCATGATTATGATTTTATGATATCTAAGTTTTTCAGGATTAAATCCTTCTTTACCAACACCAACACCTAATGCAGTTATAAGGTTTCTAATTTCTTGACTTGATAAGATTTTATCTAAGCGAGCTTTCTCAACATTTAGTATTTTACCTCTAAGAGGAAGTATAGCTTGATAATCAGAATCTCTACCTTGTTTAGCAGAACCACCAGCCGAGTCTCCTTCGACAATAAATACTTCTGTTTTAGCAGGATCTTTTTCATGGCAATCAGCAAGTTTACCGGGTAATGAAGTTCCTTCGAGTGCAGATTTACGTCTAGTAAGTTCTTTTGCACGACGAGCAGCTTCTCTTGCATGATAAGCTTGAATAGCTTTCTCTAATATTTTACGAACTATTACACCGTTCTCTTCCATATAATCTTGTAGAGAAGAACCTATAACGGCCTCAACAGCAGATTTAGCTATATTAGAACCGAGTTTAGTTTTAGTTTGACCTTCAAATACAGGATCGACCATTTTGATAGATAATATAGTAGACATACCTTCACGAATATCATCACCAGTTAAATTATTATCTTTTATAAGATTATTTTTAGAAACATAGTTATTGAACGCTTTAGTAAAAGAGGCTTTAAAACCAGCTTCATGCGTTCCACCCTCTTCGGTATTAATATTATTAACGAATGAGTAGATAGATTCTTGATAAGTATCGTTATAGATAACTGCAAGTTCAACAACAATTCCGTTACTCTCGCCAGATATATGTATAGGGTTTTCAAACACAAGTTCTTTAGATTTATTAAGATATAGAAGGTATTCAACGATACCACCTTCAGAGAAGAAAGATTTCTCTTTATCAAACCTTTCATCTTTAATAGTTATACGTACACCAGGATTAAGATAAGAGAGTTCTCTAAATCTACGTGCTAAAGTATCGTATGAAAACTCTAAAGTATCAAATATTTCTCCATCAGGTTTAAAGGTTATTTTTGTACCTTTTTTATTAGTGTTACCAGTTTTAACAACTTCTGTAACAGGTTTCCCACGTTCATAACTTTGAATATAAACTCCACCTTCACGTTTAACGGTTACTTGTAGAGTTTCAGATAGTGCATTTACAACCGAAACACCAACACCGTGCAGTCCACCAGATGTTTTATATGAATCAGTATCAAATTTACCACCAGCGTGCAGAACGGTTAAAACAACCTGAACTGTAGGTATTTTAGCGGTTGGGTGC
>CAMRDM010000005.1 GCA_947041225.1 uncultured Deferribacteraceae bacterium
TTTTAAGTTAGATACCTTGAGCGTATCGATTTACAACAAGTATATCTAAGTTTCTTTACTATAGATATTTAACATATTCTTTTAATTATTGATATAAATATGTTTTATTGTATGCAAAACAGATCTAATAATATTGTGCGTTAAAAATATTATAAATCGTAGTATATAGAATTATCGTAATGATTATATATATAGCTTTATATATACAAGATAGATGATATCGAATTAAATTCATAAAAACTAGAAATAATATTATAAGTTGTGGTAAAGAGTAAGTTAAATAAAATATATTTAGATATATAAATATGATCTTATGACTGGTAATTTATATTATTTAAATGTATAATATTCAAAAGTATAGCAGTTTAGATAGTGATGTGGGGTATTTTAGATGAGTAGTATACATAGTATTTCAATATCTGCAAAAAAAGGTATGCGTAAGGCAAATGTTGAGAAAGCAAATTTTATAAATAATTTTGGAATAGAGAATGATGCACACGGCAACTCATCTTGGCATCGTCAAATCTCTTTACTTGCTGTAGAGTCTATTAATAGTATGGTTGCAAAAGGTTTAGATGTTAAGTCTGGTGATTTTGCTGAAAATGTAACAACGCAAAATATAGATCTTCTTTCCTTTCCGATAGGTACAAGATTGATAGTGAACGGTATTGATCTAACAATTTCACAGATAGGAAAAGTTTGCCATAACAGATGTGCGATATATTATCAAGCAGGCGATTGTGTTATGCCTAAAGAGGGTATATTTGCAGTTGTCAACAGTGGTGGCGAGATGAAAGTTGGTGATAATATCGAAGTTATCCCTAAGAAAGCTATATCGATAGGCATTATAACATTATCAGATAAAGGTTCTAAGGGTGAGCGTGTAGATGAAACTGGTCCAGCACTTGTTAAATACTTAACTGAAAAATTAAATCCATCATTTGTTAGATTAGATATGATACCTGATGAGAAAGATAAGTTAGAAACATATTTAAAAGATTATGCGGATACTCAGAATTTCGATATAATTATAACAGATGGATCGACTGGTGTTTCAACACGTGATATAGCACCTGATGTTACATTACCGTTACTAGATAGACGTCTTCCAGGTTTTGAAGAGGCGATGAGAATGGAGAGTTATAAGGTTACTAAGAGAGCATTAATATCAAGAGCTGTTGTTGGTATTCGAGGCAAGTCGCTTATAATAAATTTACCGGGTAGCGTTAAGGCTGCTGTTGAGAATTTATCATTTATCGTAGATGCGTTACAGCATACTATCGATAAGATTAACGATGATCCGAGAGATTGTGGCACGATATAGATGAATTTTTACGGACATGATAAACAGATAGAATTATTTTTGCGTACGATACAATCTAATCGTTTACATCATGCGTATATTTTTTCAGGACTTAAAGGGATAGGTAAAAGATATTTTGCGGTAAATATAGCTAAATATCTTTGTTGCGAAGAGAAGATATATTTCTCTAAATGTGTATGTAGAAGTTGTAAAACGATAGATGATGGTATGCACCCTGATGTATATCAGTATAATAGAGAGAGTTTATTAGCTGATAATATCAGAGAGTTAATTCTAAATGTATCGATGACGGCATCAGTTGGAACATATAAAATAGTTATTATGGACGATGCAGATGTTCTATCGTCAACTAATCAAGTAGTTGCTGCGAACATATTATTAAAAACGTTAGAAGAGCCAGCAGACTCTACAATATTTTTTCTAATAACAGATAGATACGATGAAATCTTAGCAACAATTAGATCAAGAGCTGTAAATATTATGTTTAAACCTCTTGAGTCTCATGATGTTAAAGATGCTGTAAAGGTATTACGTCCAGATATATCATTTATTGATACAGCAGTATCGTTATCGTACGGTTCGATCGGTAAAGCGTTAGATATTATAGATAGCAATATTATAAATGTTAATCAGTTACTGATGGATAAAGAATATATAAAGTTTATAGAGTACATTAGATCTGTTCCAGATACAAAAACGTTATTTATGGTTATATCCAATATATATTCTTATGTTCTAGTATTATATAAGGAAACAGGTTATTATGAACTATCTGAATTAAGTAGTTATATGTTAGAAATTTTAAAAAGATTAAACTATAATGTAAACCTTGATTTAATTAAATCAGATTTGGCATCAAAAATAGTTGAGGTAATAAGTGAAAAAAATTGAAGCAGTAGGAGTTAAGTTTAGGGACGCAGGCAAAGTCTACGACTATCTACCCGCAAATATAGATTGTGTGATAAATGAGAAAGTGGTTATAGAGTCTGATAAAGGCGAAGATATGGGAATTATTATGGTTCTCAAGCGTGAGATTGAAGTTGAGGATAATCAAGAAATGAAATCTCTTATCCGTAAAGCAACAGCTGAAGATATAGAGAAAAATGAGAACAATAAAAAAGATGTTCCTAAAGCGTTCAGCGAGTGTAGAAAGCTACTTAAAGAAGCTAAGCTTGATATGAAATTGGTAGCATGTGAGTACTCACTTGATAGATCAAAATTGACATACTTTTTTACAGCAGAGGGTCGGGTTGATTTTAGACAGTTAGTTAAAGATCTAGCAAGAGTATTTAAAACACGTATCGAGATGAGACAGATTGGTGTTAGAGATGCTACAAAAATGTTAGGTGGGTTTGGATTGTGCGGAAGAGAGTTTTGTTGTGCATCGTTCTTACATAAGTTCGATAATATATCAATTAAAATGGCGAAGAAACAAAATCTAATATTAAATCCAATTAAAATATCTGGTGTATGTGGAAGACTTATGTGTTGTCTTGTTTTTGAAAAAGATGGATATAATGCAGAACATTTATATATCGATAAAGATAAAGTATCAGAAGAAATTATTGATGAGTATGTAATAATTGATAAAGATTAATTTTAAGGATAATAGAAATAATGTCTAAAGATAGTAAAACGTTTTATGTATCAACCCCTATATATTTTGTTAATGATAAACCTCATATCGGTCATGCTTATACAACTGTTGCAGCTGATGTTATATCTAGGTACAAATCTCTGTTAGGTTACGAAAAGTTCTTTCTAACTGGAACAGATGAGCATGGACAAAAAATTGAAGAGTCTGCTAAAGAGCAAAATATCTCTCCAAAAGATTTAGCAGATAAAAATATGCAAAATTTTAAAGAGTTGTGGAGCAATCTAAATATAGGTAACGATGTATTCATAAGAACTACAGATGCGTACCATAAAGAGGCTGTACTTAAATTATATAACATTATGAAAGATAAAGGTGATGTGTATCTAGGAGAGTATTCTGGAGCATATTGCACACCTTGTGAAAGTTATTGGACAGAGACTCAATTAATAGATGAGAATATATGTCCTGATTGTGGTAGAGTTACAAAAGAGTTAAAAGAGGCTTCATACTTCTTTAAACTCTCTAAATATCAAGATAAAATTTTAGAACATATAAAAGCAAACCCTGATTTCATTAAACCTGAATCAAGAAAAAATGAGATTATTTCATTTGTATCTGAAGGGCTTAGAGATCTATCAATAAGTAGAGTTAATTTCAGTTGGGGTATTAAGGTTGATGAAGATAGCGATCATGTTATCTATGTATGGATAGATGCGTTGACGAACTATTTATCAGCTCTAGGCTACTTTGATAAAGATAGTGATAAGAAAAAGTTTTGGCCTATTGATTACCATGTAGTGGGGAAAGATATAATTCGCTTCCATGCTGTATACTGGCCTGCTATGTTAATGAGTGCTGGAATTGAACTTCCTAAATCTATTTTTGCTCACGGCTGGTGGACTGTTGATGGAAAGAAAATGAGTAAATCGATGGGTAACGCTATCGATCCAAATTTTATCATTACAAAATTTTCAGCTGACGCTTTTAGATATTTTTTAATGAGAGAAGTACCGTTCGGATTAGATGGTGATTTCTCATATAAATCGCTTATTCATAGAATAAATACAGATCTTGCAAACGATCTAGGAAATTTAGTTTCAAGAACGTTAGGGTTGTTAGATAAATATTTTGATAGAGTTATCCCAGAGTATAATACACCGTCAAAAGAAGATGATGAGTTATATGAATATATAGTAAGCAGTATTGATACGATAGATAAACGATTAAATAATTTAGCTTTTAATAAAGCGTTGATGAGTGTATGGGAAATCATATCATCATTAAATAAATATATTGATGCTATGAAACCGTGGAATTTAGCTAAAGATGAAAGTACTCACGATAGATTAGGATCTATACTATATCTGATCCTTGATACGATTAGATTGTTATCATATTTTATCTATCCGTTTATGCCAGACTCATCTGTTAAGATTTATAAAGCAGTAACAGGTGATGATACGCTTGAAAGTGTTACATCGGTTGATGATCTAAAGAGAGTTAAAATATTGAAATCAGGTGTGAAACTTGATGAAGTAAAACAGATCTTTCCAAGAATAGATGAAGTAGAGATGTTAAAAGAAGTTACTCCAAAAATAGATAAAGAGATAAAGAAAGATGTTATCGAAAAGATAAATTTCGGTGATTTTGAAAAAGTAGAGATTAAAGCAGGTAAAATTTTAGGTGCAGAGAGAGTTCCTAAATCTGATAAACTTTTAAAAATGTCTGTTGATTGTGGTGATGAACCGAGAATTATAGTATCAGGTATAGGCAAAACATTTGAACCTACAGACCTAGTTGGTAAAACGGTTGCAGTGATTACTAATTTATTGCCAGCTAAGTTAATGGGTGTTGAATCTAACGGTATGATTTTAGCTGCAACAGCAGATGATGGTAAACATCAATTATTAGAGTTACCAGAGTCTATTAAGGCAGGTACGAAGATAAAGTAATGAGCGATATATTTTTAACAGATTCACATTGTCATCTCAACTATATTCCTATTGATGAAGTTGATGATACAATTAAGCGAGCTGAAGAGAACGGCGTAAAACGTATGATTACAATCGGCACAGATTATGGTAAAAGTGTTGAAGCTGTAAACATTGCAAATAAGTACAGTAATATATATGCAACGGTTGGTGTTCATCCGTCAGATGCAGATGGCTATAAATCAACTATGTATGATGATTTTGTTAAACTTGCATCAAACGAGAAAGTTGTAGCTATAGGTGAGATCGGACTTGATTTTTTTAGAGATCACTCTCCGAGGGAAGTTCAAGAGAAAGTATTTGTGGAGTTTTTAAATATCTCTATCGATCTATCGAAACCGATCGTTATTCATAATAGAGACTCATCAGATAGAATGGTAGATATATTATCATCAGAGCTTGCAGTAAAAAATAATGGTGGAATTATTCATTGTTATAACGGTGATAAAAAAGTTTTAGATTGGGCTGTTAGTAACGGATTTCATATATCTCTTGCAGGCAATGTAACTTATAAAAATGCAGGAGAGATAAGAGATATGGTTAAACATATCCCACTTGACAAAATATTAATAGAGACAGATTCACCATATTTAACTCCATCTGCTATGCGTGGAAAAGTTAAAAATAATGAACCAGCATTTGTTAAATATACATTTAGCTTTATAGCAGATCTCTTAAAGATATCTGAAAACGAATTAGCTGAGATATTAGAGAAAAATATCAAATCAGTTTTTAATATTTAATTAGAGTATGTGTTAAGTTTATGAAAAAAAATATTTTAGCGTTAGGCATTGAAACAAGTTTTGTAGAGCGATTGAATAAAATTTATACAGGACTTGGTATAACAATTATCGATTCAAAAAGCAGTGAGAAAATATTATCACTTATTTATGGTTATGATTTTAATCTTCTAATTGTAGATGATTCATTGTATAAATCTTTATATGATTTAGATTTAGAGTTAAATGTTAATCTTCTGAAATTTCCAGTTATTGTTTTAGCTGAAGAGTTAACAGCTGATAAAATATTTATATCCAATGAGTTAGGGGTGTATGATATTCTTGATATTAATACAGATATGAAAGATATTTTGCTAACAATAGATAAAGCACTTAATTTTTATAATTAAGTTATGAGGACGTGAATTATGAAATATGTTAAAAAGATTTTATTTCCGACAGATTTTTCTGAGGCATCGCATTACGCTTTATCGTATGCCATTGAGATGCAGAAGATATTAAAGGCAGAGTTAGAGATAGTACATGTTCTATTTGATGAGTCAAATATTATTTCATTCTATCTTCCACAGATGATGATGACAAACATCTCAAAAGAGTTTGAAGAGGGTGCACTTAAACAGTTTGAGGATTTTACGTTGAATATGCCTATTTTAAAGGATGTTAAATATAGTAAGAAATTGTTAAAAGGCACACCGTACATTGAGATAAGTAAAGAGGCGGAGCAAGGCAATTTTGATCTTATAATTATCGGTACTCATGGCAGAACAGGGTTAGGACATGTATTATTTGGTTCAACAGCTGAAAAAGTGGTTAGAACGGCTCCTTGTCCAGTGTTAACTGTTAGACCTAAGGGGAAGTCGGTAGATCTCGCATAATGCAGTAGCGAGGGGATTAGATGGGTATTCGTTGCTATACATAACGTTGTCCTGCCTCTATTTTTCCAGTTATATGTGTAATTAGTAGAAAGTAATATGTAACAGCTTGATTTCATATTGATTATTGAGTGTCCATCAATCAATTAGAAAAGTAGTATGGGTAAGTATATGCTAGGTATATAGAGTATAGATATATTATTATATTTATACTTTTTTATATAGTTTATGAGATACGATAAATATTGAGTTTTAGAATTTTAGATATGTCTATGTTTTTAATGATAGGTTAATATATCTTTACAAGTGAAATATATGTTTTATATTAGATGTTAATTTTTTAAAGTGTTACTATATTTTAATACGCTAAAATATTTATAATATTATTTGAAAATTTCATATTAAATAGAAACTTAATATAGTTAAAATAGTTTGTACTTATTTATTTTTCTCAAGCACAGCACTGAATTCAAATGTATTAAAGATAGGGATAGTTAATTCTTTTAATTCTAAATTAATAAATCCGAGCTTATGAAGTGTATCTATATTATCTTTAAAAGATCGTGGAGTAAATATCCATGCGTGAACGTCAATGTATTTTTCAGAATTAAGATACTCATCAATAATTTCATTCAGTCTCTCACTTCGATTATAAATTACTGGTTTTTTACCATGAATACCGAAAAAATGTTTAATTAGTTTAGGTTTTGCCTGTATCATTTTATGTTCAATTATATTTTTCAATGAATGTTTTACAACTTTATTTATATGAGCGTCAATGATTTCAGAAACAGATGAAGTATTAATAAAATAATCATATCCCAATCTTTTATCAGGCACAATAGCTATAAACTTTCCACCATTAACTAATAGATTTTCAACTATTTTTAAATGTTTAATAAGATCAGGGTGATGCTCAATATTGTGTGATGAGATTATATAATCAAACTTTTCATCAACGATAGTAAGATCACCTACTGGAGAGATAAAATCAATTTTACTTGGTATTTTTTCAGTTGATGCTCCCCATTCTACTGCTCTTGTATGTAGTTGCTCAACATTCAAAACATCAAAATATTTAATATCATAGTCACCATTATTTTCTATAAGTGGACAGAAGAAAGGACCTATTTCTAATACTTTAGAACCTTTAGGGATAGATGCAATCATATCCTTTCTTGTTTTACACTTCAATCCTTTCAAGCCTTCTTTATCTAAGAACAGGTAGGATATAGGTTTAAATAGGTATTCTTTTCTGTCTAAAAGATATTGTGGCAATATTTTTTTAATAATTTTTTTTAATTTCATTTTCATTCCTGTTTAGTAAAAATATTATTTATTTTCTGTTTTCTCAAGTACAGCACCGAATTCAAATGTCCTTTTGTAGATAGGCATAGTTAACACTTTTAACTCTAAATTAATATATCCGAGTTTATGAAGTGTATCTATATTATCTTTAAAAGATCGTGGTGTAAATGTCCAAGCATGTACGTCGATATATTTTTCAGAATTAAGATACTCATCTATAACATTATCTAACTTATCTTTAAGATCAGCAAGCTTAGGCTGTACGCCATGTTTGCCAGCATAATGGTGAGTTAACCCATTATGTGCATGTAATAATTTATGCTCAATTATATTTTTCAATGAATGTTTTGTTACTTTATTGATATGAGCATCGATAATATCTGTAATTGACGAAGAGATAAAAAAATGATCATATGTAAATCTCCTATCAGGCACAATAGCTATAAATTTTCCACCATCGACTAATAGATTTTCAACTATTTTTAAATGTTTAATAAGATCTGGATGGTGTTCAATATTATGAGATGAAATCACATAATCAAACTTTTCATCGATAATTGTAAGATCCCCAGTTGGTGAAACAAAATCAATTTTGCTTGGTATTTTTTCAGTTGATGCTCCCCATTCTACTGCTCTAACATGTAGTTGTTCAGTATCAAGAACATCGAAGTATTTAATATCATATCCTGTATGTTTTTCTATTAGTGGACAGTAAAATGGACCTATTTCTAATACTTTAGAACCTTTAGGGATCAGTGCAATCATATCTTCTCTTGTCTTGCTTCTTAATCCTTTCAAACCTTCATTATCTACAAATAGATGAGATGTCAACTTATATAAAAGATCTTCTTTGTCCTTGATATATTTAGGTTTTATTTTTCTAATTATTGTATTTAAACTCATTTCCATTCCTGTTTAGTAATATTTTATTTTTTTAAAGTACAATATGATGATTATTTTTTATAATTTATCAATCACTCTCTTACGTACAGTTAATACATCTTAATTCGTAAATAGTTTTGTTATATCATTATAAAAAGCGAAAGCCATAAGTGAAAGCAGTAGTACTAATCCAACTGTCTGAAACCCATTAATTATTCTTTCATTAATTTTTCTACGTGTTACTGATTCTATGGTTAATATAAGTAGATGTCCACCATCAAGCACAGGGATAGGTAGAAGATTAAATACAGCTAGATTTATTGAGATAATCGCAACAAAAAATAACAGTGCAGAAAAACCAGAATCAGCAGAATCAGCAGTTGTTTTAACGATCATAATAGGTCCACCGACTTGATCGGTTGGAGCTGAGCCAGATATTAATTTACCAAGACTTACAAATATGAATTTAGAGAAATCATAACTTCTAATAACACCTAATTTAAGTGATTCAAAAAATCCATAACTAACAAAAATATTTCCTTCAATAGGAGAAACACCTGCTATTCCAACTAAGTTTTCGCCTTCTTTACTCTCCATAGGTGTTAATGTGAGATCAATTATTTCTCCACCTCTATCAACTTTAACGAGTAGTTCAGTTTTAGGATTTGCTCTTATAACCTCTCTAACATTGTTCCAATCAGAGATGCTTTTATTATCAATTGTGAGAATCTTATCTTGACGGCTCAATTTAGCTTTGTAAGCAGGATAGTCAGGCACTACTTTTCCTATAATAGGTGGAAGTACTAAGCCTATACCGATATCACCGATAGGCTCAACTTTATTTGACATCGTTGGTTGATCGACTACTCTTGAAGTAACATTTTTTACAGTTCCATCATCTAAAGTAATCTCAATATTTTTATTAGGATTAAGTGCTATATAAGAAGATAGTTCACTCCATGATTGGATATTTTCCTCATCAGCCTTTACAATAATATCGCCGATTTTAAGTCCAGCTATTTCAGCAGGAGAGTCAATCTCAACAATACCAATTTGTGCTTTATAATCAGGAATACCTGATGCAAAAAGTCCCCAAAAAATTACTATAGCAAGTAAGAAATTAAATAATGGTCCACCGATTATTATTAAAGCACGTTTAAATCTGTTAACATCGGTTAAAGCTCTACCGTGTAGTTCAGGTGTTTCATTATTTTTAACATCATCGGGACTTTCACCGTACATTTTAACATATCCACCGAGTGGTATGGCTGAAAGAAGATACTCTGTTTCGCCGTATTTAAATCCAAAAACTTTAGGACCAAACCCTATTGAAAACTTCTCTACATAAACGTTTGATATTTTTGCAAAAATAAAATGCCCTAACTCGTGTATGAAAACTAAGAAAGCTAATACACCTATAGCTATTAATATTGTCATAAATTCCTCTTAAATTTTTTAACTTATACTGAACTAAAATTTCAATTTATATATACTTGTGTGTTGGGTTGTGCTTTCAACTTACATGTTAAGTTATACTTGTAACTTGCACGTTGGCTATACTTTCAACTTACATGTTAAGTTATACTTGTAACTTGCACGTTGGTTATACTTGTAACTTACACATTGGTTATACTTATGCCTTGCACGTTGGTTATACTTGTAACTTACACATTGGTTATACTTATGTCTTGCACGTTGGTTATACTTATAATTTACATCTAACTGATTTATATATATTTGTAACTTTACGCCAACAGAATTTTCAAACTTTTAAAATAGTCGTAACTCTGTTCGTAACTAATTTATAGTCGCAGGTTTATAAATAATTAAAATCACTTAAACTTTTTAATTATTAAATCAGCTGTTTCATACGCTTTTTTCGAAGAGTCTATTGCATCGTAAACAGTTTTAGAATCTTCAAAATCTATCTTATCAAGCGATAACTCTACAATTTTTGTTATATCAGTAAATTTTATATCACCCCTCATAAAAGCCATAACCGCGGCTTCATTTGAAGAGTTTAGCATAATAAATCTTTTATTACTATTTTTCTCAAGGGCATCTAAAGCGATCCGTAAAGCTTTAAACCTTGTAATGTCTGGTTTAAAAAATGTCATCTGACCGACTTCTGTAAGATCTAGAGATTTAGCTGCACTTTGAACTCTATCTGGATACGCTAAAGCATACGATATAGGTATCTTCATATCAGGATAACTTAACTGTGCGATCGTTGAGCCATCATTATAATTAACTAATGAGTGGATAATACTTTCTGGATGTATAACTACATTCAATTTCGTATGATCTATATTAAAGAGGTATTTAGCCTCAATAAGTTCTAAACCTTTATTCATCATCGTTGCTGAATCTATTGAAACTTTATCGCCCATCGACCATTTAGGATGGCTTAACGCTTCCTCAATAGATATGTAATCCATCGAATCAGATGGACGAGTTCTAAAAGGCCCACCTGATGCTGTTAAGGTGATCGACTCAATATCTTTAGTATTATGTCCGATTAACGATTGAAATATAGCTGAATGTTCAGAATCAACAGGAACGATATTTGATCCAGTTTCTTCTGCACGATTTATAATAATATCCCCTGCTGTAACTAGAGATTCTTTATTAGCAAGTGCGATATCTATTCCGTGATCGACAATCATATACGCAGAACTAATTCCGTGTATACCAGTTGCAGCATGCAGAACCATATCAAGATCTAATGTTTCAAGATAGCTTTTTAATATAGATTCATAATGTGGATCAGTTGTTAAAAATGAATGTTTTGCACCTGTCTCACTTTGTAGTTGATCTAGTAATTTTTCGTTATTATGTGCTGTTATAAACTCTATAGAGAATTTATTTTGATTTTCCATCAATAGTTCAATAGCTTGAGTACCAATAGAACCTGTTGCACCGATTATTCCGATTTTTTTTCTTTTTTCCATATTATCAATCTCTCGTATTTACCAAATTTTAATATATGTATCTAAAATATTTATGTACAGAAATAACAACGGTGATGCAAATATAATAGAATCAAACCTATCATACATACCACCATGTCCAGGGATTAATGTTCCTGAATCTTTTACATTAGCAGAGCGTTTAATCATCGACTCAATTAGATCACCTAACACACCTATGGCTATAAGTTCTATAGTAAGTATAGTTATCCAAAGAACAGATTTTTCTAATAGATAGTGGTTAATAAGTAATCCAGCTATTAAAGCAAATATAGTTCCTCCGATCAATCCTTCAATAGATTTTTTCGGACTAACAGCTTCGATCAATTTATGTTTACCGAATTTCACTCCAACAAAGTATGCAAATACATCTGAACACCATACAACAAAGTAGAGATAGATTAGCCATTCATAAGATATATCTCTTATCAAGAATATAGTTGATAGGCATAAAGGCAACATAATTGATGCAACAAACGTAACAGCTACATCTACAAACGCATCTTTAGTAGGGTTTGTGCTTAACATTTTTATTATAAATATTACGACAAAAAGAAAAAATAGATACGCTATAAGGATAAGATGTAGTTTGAAAAATATAAGATTTATAATTACTATAGCAGAGACGTATATAGGTATAGGAGTAAGTAGGTGTTCATTGTTTTTTAATAGTGCTACAAACTCACGAGATACTAATATATTCACAATTAATATCAATATGAAGAATATACGATTATCTGCATATATTGTTGCATAGATAGATAATGCTGCCAGTATCGATCCTGCTATAATTCTTTTAACTAACTCTGTTCTCTTATGTCCCATCTTAGATTTCTCCAATTTTATTGACGTTATAATACTTTATCATATAATTATAATAAAGTTGTATTTTTTTTTAGGTAGTAGATTTTAGAGGAGGTTACTCATCGACCTTGCCATATCTTCTAACACGTTGAGAGAACTCTATTATAGCTTCATTAAAGTCTGTTTCGTTAAAATCTGGCCATAGTTTTTGAGTAAATATCATTTCAGAGTACGCTAATTGCCATAGCATAAAGTTACTAATACGATTTTCTCCAGAAGTTCTTATGAGTAGATCTATATCAGGTATGATAGGATTATATAGATAATCGTTAAATAAATTTTGATTGATCTGATTTACTTTTATCTCACCGTCTAGCACAGATTTAGCGATAGCTTTAGTAGCATCAATAATTTCATCTTTTCCACTATATGATATAGCTAGATTTAAAACCATACCAGTATTTGATGATGAGTCTTCTCTAAGTTTTTGAATAGTATCTTGAGTTTTATCAGGTAATCTATCTAATTTCCCTGATGCTATGAATGAGATATTATTGTTTATAATAGTTTTACGTTCAGACTCAAGATACTCTTGAAGAAGTTTCATAAGGTACTGTACTTCTTTTGTTGGACGATCAAAATTTTCAGTAGAGAAGGTAAACATAGATAGATATTTAAGGTTAAGGTTAGCTGCATGAGTTATTATTTTTCTAACAGTGTTCGCACCTTCTCTATGTCCAGCCATTCTTGGTAGTAGACGTTTCTTTGCCCATCTACCGTTACCGTCCATTATTATCGCTACATGTTTAGGTACAGGATTGCCTTTATTTTGTTGCAATGCTAGATCTCCATCACTTCTTTTTCTTTAGCTACAGTTATGTCGTCTATATTTTTAATTGATGCGTCAGTTATTTTTTGAATATCTTCTAGCATTTTTTTAGATTCATCTTCACCGATAGCTTTATCTTTCTCTAATTTTTTCATTTGCTCATTAGCATCTCTTCTTTCATTTCGTACAGCTACTTTAGTATCTTCCGATATTTTTTTAATAATTTTAACAAGATCTTTACGTCTATCTTCAGTTAGTTGAGGAAAAGGTATTCTCACGACTTTTCCATCGTTTGATGGATTGAAACCCATTTGAGATGTTTGAATTGCTTTTTCAATCTCTTTAATTAAAGCAGGCTCCCACGGTGTTACTGTAACCATTCTAGGTTCAGGAATAGATAAAGTTGCAACACCTGCAAGTGGAGTTGGTGTACCGTAATAATCTACTTTAATATTATCAAACATAGATATAGTAGCTCGTCCAGTACGAATACCTTTAAGCTCTTCTTTATAGTGTACTATTGTTTTCTCGATTTTCTCATTTAAATTTTTAATTACTGATTGAGGCATGATATTTCTCCCTTTATTTTCCTTTAACTAATGTTCCGATTTTTTCGCCGTGTACTATATTTAATAGATTGTTTTTACCGAACATATCAAAAATTATAAGTGGTATATTGTTATCCATACACATACTTATCGCTGTTGAGTCCATAACTTCTAACCGTTTTGTTAATACATCTAAATAACTTATTTCATCGTATTTAGTAGCTGTACTATCTTTTTTAGGATCAGCAGAGTAAATGCCATCAACTTTAGTTGCCTTTAGAACTATATCAGCGTTGATCTCTGATGCTCTCAACGTTGCAGTTGTATCGGTTGTGAAATATGGATTACCTGTTCCTGCTGCAAAGATAACTACTCTATTTTTTTCAAGATGTCGCATAGCTCTACGTCTTATGTAAGGCTCTGCTATTTGACGCATCTCAACAGCTGATTGTACTCTTGTTGGTATCCCTGTTTCCTCTAGCGTGCTTTGAACAGCAAGACAGTTGATAACAGTTGCAAGCATACCCATGTGATCTGCTGTAACTCTATCCATACCTTTAGATGCAAGTGATACGCCTCTAAAAATATTACCACCACCTATAACGATACCTATTTTTATCCCAAGAGAGTGAATAGATTGAATTTCTCCAGCGATATACTTAATGATATCATTATCAATACCGTAACCCATATTACCCATTAAAGCTTCGCCAGATAGTTTAAGAAGAATTCGATTGTATTTAATATCCATAATGTATTACAAAACCTCTTACTGTATTTTATTCAGTATATTAATATTTTTCAATATATAATTTTATTTTACTTAATTTTATTTTTGTATAGCGTAATTAATGTAAGTTGTGTACTTAGCATATATATATATAACTCTGCTTAATGAGAGTTTACTTAATTAGTTTTCCTATACGGTTAAATCTAACTTTAGATTCCTCTCCGCTACCCCAAGACCAGTAGATTAATAAAGCTTCACCAACGACTAATTCTTTCTCAACAAATCCCCAAAACCTACTATCAAAACTTGAATCACGATTATCTCCTAATACAAAATATGTATCTTTAGGAACGATAAACTCCATAACATTATCTCTTGTTGATACGTTCGGTGGGATAATAATATCTGAATTAAATTTTGTGAAATCAGATAAGATTGTTTCTCCGTTTCTAACTATCTGTTTATTGATAATCTCTATCTTATCACCAGGTGCACCAACAACTCTTTTAATGTAATCCATAGATGGATCAAGAGGATATTTAAATACTATGACATCATCAACCTTAGGATCAGAAAATATATATGCAAGTTTACTAACTAATATATGATCTCCAACTAATAATGTATCAAGCATAGATCCTGTAGGGATTTTATACGCCTGTATAATAAAAGTTTTTATTATCATCGCTATCACAAATGCTACTATAATAGAGTCGATAGTCTCTCTAACCGTACCAGGTTTTTTTATTTCTTTACTCATAATACTATTTAATACCTTCCTAAAATATCTGATAACTAAACTAAATTAATAGTAGAGATAACTAGATTATTATTTATCATCTCCGATCTTCAAGACTGCAAGAAAAGCTTCTTGAGGTAGTTCAACCGATCCGATCTGTTTCATTCGTTTTTTACCTTCTTTCTGTTTTTCAAGCAGTTTTCGTTTACGAGATATATCTCCACCGTAACATTTAGCTATAACATCTTTTCTATACGCTTTAACAGTACTGCGAGCTAAAACTTTATTACCTATTGCAGCTTGAATAGCTACTTCAAACATCTGCCGTGGTATAACTTCTTGCATCTTTTCAACCAATATTCTACCTTTATGTTCTATCTGATCTCTATGAGCTATGATAGATAAAGCATCAACTGGTTCTTTATTTATTAATATATCAAGTTTGACAAGGTTACTCTGTTTAAATTCAGAAAACTCATAATCAAACGATGCGTATCCTCTTGAACATGATTTTAATTTATCATAGAAATCAATTACAATTTCGATTAAAGGAAGTTGATACTCTAATATAACTCGTGTAGGAGATAGATATCTCATATCAGTTTGATATCCTCTTCGTTGTTGTAATAATCTAATTACAGCTCCTAGATATTCAGATGGCAATATAAGTGTTGCAGATATAAACGACTCTTCAATTTTAACTATACATGAAGCATCAGGCATATCAGCAGGGTTATCCACCTCTATTACAGTTGAGTCTGTTTTATAGACTTTAAACACAACTGTTGGAGCAGTTGATATTAGATTAAGATTAAACTCTCTCTCTAATCTCTCTTGAATAATCTCCATATGTAGGAGACCTAAAAATCCACATCTAAATCCGAACCCTAATGCAACAGATGATTCTGGTTCAAATGTTACAGCGGAGTCGTTCAATATTAATTTTTCAAGTGAGTCTCTTAAAGCTGGATAGTCGGTTGAGTCTATAGGATATAATCCACAAAACACAACTGGTTTAATAAGTTTAAACCCTGGAAAAGGAGAGGTCGTTTTACGTTTCTGATGAGTTACAGTATCACCGATCTTAACCTCAGTTAACTCTTTTATCGATGCTGAAATAAATCCAACTTCACCAACCGATAGTTTTGGTACTGCGATAGCTGATGGAGTAAATTTTCCAACCTCTAATGTTTCGTAATCACGTCCAGTTGATAGTAAGGTAATCTTATCACCTTTAGTTATCGTTCCATCAATTACTCTAATCAGTACAATGATCCCTCTGTAAGTATCATACCATGAATCAAATATCATAGCTTTTAGTGGAGCTTCAGGATCGCCTGATGGAGCTGGTATATTTTTAACTATCGCTTCTAAAATTTCTTTAGTTCCGATACCTTCTTTCGCTGATGCTAAGATAGCCTCTGTTGCATCTATCCCTATAGAGTCTTCAATCTCTGTTTTAACTTTCTCTACATCGGCTGATGGTAGATCGATTTTATTGATTACAGGTACAATCTCTAAATTTTGATCTACAGCCATATTTGTATTAGCTATAGTTTGTGCTTCAACACCTTGTGAGGCATCAACAACCATCAACGCTCCTTCGCAGGCAGCGAGAGATCTTGAGACTTCATATGTGAAATCAACGTGTCCAGGTGTATCAATCAAGTTTAGAACATATTTGTTACCATCATCTGCGACGTATGATAAACAAACTGTTTGTGCTTTGATAGTTATACCACGTTCTCTTTCTATATCCATAGAGTCAAGAACTTGCGACTTCATTGATCTTTCATCTAAACCGCCAGTAAACTCAATGAGCCTATCGGCTATCGTTGACTTACCGTGATCTATATGTGCTATAATAGAAAAATTACGTATATTTGATGACAATTTTACGACTCCAATATAAACTTTAACTTACTATCTTACAATAATATGAATATATTTCAAGTATCTTTTCATTAAAGTTGAAAACAGTTGTACGAACAAAATTTTTATTTAACAAATAGTGGTAGTAAATACCTTATTTCATATATGATATACAGTCTAATATTTCTTCAACTGTTTTAAAATATTTGCGATAATCTTATTTTTTAAAGAGTAATAAAGTAAGCAACAAAGGTTCTCAACGTTTTCTACATAATATATAAACATCATAAAATCTTATAGATATATAAAACAACAATAGTTATATGTATTGAAAATATAAACAATATTAAAGTAAATCTCCTTGTGAATATATTATCATATTATAATGTTGCTTGTATGATATAGAAGTTAATATTGATATTTTGAAGGTATTAACTTTTAATAAATGTAATATGATAACCATACTATGATTAGTTAGTGATCATTTAAGGAGATGATAGATGTTTGATAGATAAAAATATTTAATATTGCTATTAGTTATACTGTAACAGATCACTCTTACTAAGTAAGATTATATAAGGCTAAAATCTTTCAAGTTACAGTGGAATATTTTTCTCTAGCAAAAATTATAAGTGATAAAAAATACTAATATCTTTTATCAGCTTTTCTATGTTTTCTTTTAGGAAAAATTCTGCTTTTTGGACGTGCAGTAGGTGGAATTTTATGTTTATTAAACGCCTCTTGTTTCTCTTTTATAAAGTGTTGAAATGCGTGTTTTATCAACTCTCCTCTTAATTTATAGAACTCGTAAGTTTCATTAGTAACAAATGCTGAGTTTCTTATGTTTAGGAGGTATCTAACAGTTGCAGCAACTTCTTTAGGATACGCTGTTTTTTCGTTCGGATCGTTCGGATTATGAGCAACACAATCTGATACATATTTTGTAGAGTTCATCTGTAAACTAGATAGGTCTTTTAACGCATGATCGCATCCAGTAACTCTTGAACTGATTTTAACAGATGTTTTATTAACGCTAATATTTTTATCAAAGCCAAGACAGATACGTTCAATTTTCCAAGCATCTTTTGCAATATTAGATGATGTTTTCATAGCATCTTTAATATGTTCACAAGCATCTTTTAAGTTTTCACTATAATCTTGATTTTCGTTAAATTTAATAGCTGCTTGATTTGTACAATCATTTAACTGATTATAGAATTTATTGTTCATTATTTCTGTTCCCACTCTCTTCTTTATTGCTTCTATCTTGCTGTGTTCAAGATTACGATACATTTTCACCTAATATTGTAACTATAACTGAAATAGTAATATCTATCAAGTTTTAAATATTGCTACTTTTGAAGAATAATTATTACTGTAATCATGAGCATGCTTATATATATATGAAAAACTTATTGAAAATTAATTTTGAGATAGTTTACAGTTGATAGTTGTAAACAATTAAGACGTTTATATAGTTACGATAGTTTTCAAAACTATACACGCCTATTTTCATTAATGGACAATTATATTTATAGATAAAAATTATCCACACCGATTAAGATGTGGATAAATATATTTTCTATTGTTATTAATATACAATTAAATTTAGTACTATCTTCCCCAAGCACGTAATTTTTGTTTAGCAAGTTTAGCAGATGTTGATTTAGGGTATGAAGTGATAACTGTATTTAAAATTTCAACAGCTTCAGGTCTTTTTCCAGTAACATCTTTTATAAATGCTATTTTCAAATGAGCATCAGGCACTTTAGAAGATCTAGGGTAGTTAGCTACAACCATTTCAAATGCGTTAAGTGCATCGTTCATATTGTTTAGTGAGTAATATGTTTCACCTATCCAATATTGAGCGTTACTAGCTAATGAATCACCTGGGTATTTATCAATATACTCTTGAAACCTAGCTCTAGAGTCGGTATATTTTTTTGATTTAAGAAGTTCCATAGCAAATGAGTATGTAGAACTTTTTGTAGCAACAGCATCATCTATTATAACGATATCAGGAGTACTACTCTTTTTGTTTAAATCAATAATCATTCCTTCGACATCAGTTTCTTCAATGATAATAGGAGTAGATCTATCAGTTCCTTTTAATGCATTTTGGTTAACTCTCGATCTGCCAGAATTTTTACTAACACCAGTATTTTTTAGAAGTATTAATTCATTATTAACGTAAGCGATTTCTGCTCTAAGTTCAGCTATTGCATCAGTATTTGCAGCAATTTCAGCTTGAGTAGCCACAGTTATAGCATTGATTTCTTCTAATGCTATTTGGTTGTCAGTTATAGATTTTTGCATTACAACTAACTCTTCATTAATATTCGTTAAACTTCTTCGTACAGCTTCTTCAGTAGCACAACCTAGTGCTGTGAAAAGGGTGACGATCAATAATATTACCTTCATAGAAGAACCTCTTTATTCGTTATTCAGAGTCAGCTCATCAACTTTTCTTATTAGTTGATCAAGTTCAGGTTTACCTAACACAAGGTTAGCGCCTATACTTATAAGCTTTCTCTCGTTTTCAACAGATGCCATTGATGAAAAGATGATAATCGGAATATGATTAAACTCTTTATTCTTTCTTATCGTTCTAACAACAAAATCTCCTGACGTACCAGGCATTTCAAGATCAGTTACAACGACATTTGGAATATTTTCAGAAAACTCACTTAATAGAGTGTTACCGTTTTCAAAAACTTTTACGATGTAGCCTGCTCTTTTAAAATTTGTTTCAAGAACTCTCCTAATAACCACTGAGTCTTCTGCAAGATATATTATCTTATCCTGTCTTGCATCGTAAAGACTTAGATCTATATTTGCAACTTGTGATGTCATAGTGCTAGGACTAATTTCTGCAATTATTCTTTCAAAATCTAATAATTGAATTAATTTCCCATCAATATTAACAACACCTAAGACACTGTCTATAAGCTTTAGATCGGTCATTGATGAATAATCTTTAATATCTTTCCACGTTATTCTATGTATACGAACAACTTCGTCGACTAGAAACCCGTTAAACATTTTATTAAAATAAGTTACAATAACTTTTTTATTTTCGTTAGGTATAGTATTTTTTGCTTTAAGCCATTTTGATAAGTCAACAATAGGCACAACTTTTTTACGTATATTAGCTGTACCGATGATTGCCTCATCAAGATCAGGTAGATGTCTCACAACTGGAAAGTTTATAACTTCTATCACTTTTGCAACATTAATACAGAAGTGATATTTAGTCTCTCCATCAGATATTATGAATTCGACTACTTCAAACTCGTTAGTTCCTGTTTCAAGTAGGATATTATGATCTAAAGCCACTTAATCAATCTCCAGAGGATATTTTAATCCATTAACACCCAATAGTATTATATTTTTAACATTATTGCAACAATATAATCTGAACTAATATCACTTATTGATAAGTTTATCTTGCAATTATCTGTATAATAAATAAAATAATTAGAATATGTTTAAAATTATTTTTACACTTAAATTAATATTTATTGTCTCATTCACCTCTTACGCTCAAGAGTTACTACTGCGTTCAAACGATTTTTCTGTTGAGGCGTATATAAAGGTGAACTCATCGTTAGTTAAATCTATAGAGAAAGGAAGTAACACAGTTGTTATTATTTTCCATCAAAAGATTAAAGAGCCGTTTGTTCAAAGTTTAGATAATAAGTTTATTGATTCTGTTGTTGCAAGAGATAACCAATTTACATTTTATATATCAAAGGATGCAGATTTCTCTGTTATAAATGATGCTGGTGGATTAAAGATTATTGCGACTAAGAAGTTAGGTGATGAAGATATATTAATGTCATACGGTGTAGGTAAACCGTTGCTAACTGAAAGTACATCTATAGTCGAGAATAGAGAGTTAGAGGATCAGATCGCAGATGCTGATATGTATGTAGCAGAAAAAAGATATGTACGAGCAGCTAATATTCTAAATGAAGTTTTGAAAAAATCTAAAAACGAGTTCTATAGACAAGAGGCGTTATATAAGTTAGGTAAGGTATATATGCTTCTAGGTGAGAGCAATCAAGATTATTTTATAGATGCTTACGAAACATTTGATAATTTTATTAAACTTTATCCAGATAATGTAAGGGTTGCTGATGCTCTTTTTCAATCTGCTGATGCTAAAGAAAATATCGGACAGTTGTATGAAGCAATTTTTACTTATGAGAAAGTATATAATTCACTTCCTGATGTTGAGTCACAGAAGATAGCTATGATCAAGATGGCAGAGTTATATGTAAGGTTATATCAGTTTGATAAAGCGATTGATGTATATAGCAATCATGCAGAGCAGTATATTGATAATAGAGAGTTTATATATTCAGAGCTTGGTAAACTTCATCATAGTATGGATAACTTCGATTCAGCTTACGAAGCGTATATTAATTTAGATATAGAAGATTTCATTAATAACCCTAGTACGGGTAGTGAAGAGTTATATAGAATGGCACACACATTTGAGCAGAAGAAAAAATATGCTGATGCTTTAAATTTATATGAGCAGATATATACTAAATATCCAGAGAGTTCTCAAACAATTAACTCCATTAAGGCTACATCTAAAATATTGACTAACTTAAATAGAGAAGAGGAAGCAGATCAACTACTCCTTAAAATGGGAGAGTTATATCTCGATCAAGAGATCGGACAGAAAGCTTTACTTGAATACGCTAATAAATATTTCACATCTAAAGATCACGATTACTGGGATAACTTTTTTGAGCCTCTCTTAGCAGCAGGTGATACAAGTATGTTTAGTATGGATGTAAAATATCTTCTTCTTAAAGCGTTATACAATGAGAAGAGATATCCTGAGGCTTTAATTGCTGCAAATGAGTTTATAGATAATTATGATTTCTCTCCAAATATCCAAGAAGTGCTTGATATTAGAGAAGAGATAATGATTATGGATTTAACAAAAACTTTTTTAGATAAAGATTATGAAAACCTTGATGGAATGGTTAATAACTTCTTAGCGTTATATCCTGAGACAAAGTATCAAGATAGAGTTAATGAGATGGTTGATGAACTTTACTACAGAGATATAATTGCTCTATACACAGATAATAAGTTTGATGAAACAATAGCAGTTGTTGAAAGATTAATTCAAGAGGATAATATTAGTGAAGAGAAACTAGATAGATTACTTAAACTGCTTGACGACTCATACTATAAAAAGTTGTCGATGAATATAGCGATGGAAAATTTTGATAGCAGTGTATCTTTAGCTAAAGAGTATAAGAATATTTTTCCAGATGGTAAATCATATGGTAAGGTTGAGACTCTGTTAGTTGATACGATACTTAAAGAGATAAATGATTCGTATAACGATGGTAAATATGAGTATGTTCTTGATCTATATAATGATAGCATTGCACTTGTTAAAAGCTTAAAAAATAAGGCTGTATTAAATGAGTTACTGCTTAATGTTGCAAGATCAGCATTTAATATTGGATCGGTAGATGTTGCAGAGAAGATGTATAATGAGCTTACTCCTATTGCTACAGAGAATTATGTGATGTTAGGATTATTATTAGATAAAGATCCGAACAATTATAATATCAATTTATTGAACCATATCAACTTAGAGTATATTGTATCACGAATAGATCCTTCTCAGTTTGATAAGGCTGAAGAAATTTTAGACCTCTATACAACAGATATTAGTGAAGCTACAAGGCTCAAATATCAGTTATCTAAAAATATATTAAATGATGATAAGCGAGAGGCTATACTTCTTAATATATATGATGTGTTGAAAGCAAATACTCAGGCGAAATTTGAAGGTAGTAACGATATTCTTCTAGATGTTGGACTTATAAATTATAGACGAAACAATTTCACAGAAGCTGTTGAACCTCTAAACAGTTATGTTTTAGCACGAGAGGAGAATGATGAAAAGAAAGCTGAGGCGTTATATTATTTAGGTAAATCATTTATCAGTATGAATGATAAAGATAGAGGATATAGATATTACAAAACGCTTGTAGATGAGATCCCTGACTCGATCTATGCAGGTATAGCAAAAGGTGAAATGGAAGAAGATAGTTGGAAAGATAAACTTAATTAAATGATATGTTTTGATGTAGAATTTTAATATTAGGTTTTAGTTTTAATTGTGGTAATAATTTATATTTATAAGTAGTTGTAGGTGGGGATAATTGAATAAGGCGACAGAGAAAGATTTATTAAAATCTATCGAAGAGAAAGATGAATTAATTAAAGCGTTGAAAGAACAAGATACAAAATTTCAAGAGCTTTATGCGTTATCTAATAAGAAGTATCAAGAGGTATATGAGCTTTTAGATTCTGTTATAAATAATATTGAAGGCGCTATAATTGCAACGACTATCAAGCAAGGTGTTTTTCTAAGAAACAAGGCTGCGAAAGAGTTGATAAATAAATACTCTGAAGAGAGAATTTTCAATATATTAAGAGAGTTCAGTTCAGAGGGTATATACGATTTTAAGATAGATGAGGCGTACTTTCATTTAAGTATAAGCCCTATAAAATCAGAGGATAATTTCGGTTACGTTTATATAATAGAGAACATAACTAAGATGAAGATTTTAGAGCATGAAAAATCAAGAAATGAGAAGTTACAATTAATGGGTGAAATGGTTGCAAATATAACTCATGAAGTTCGTAATCCACTGGGATCTATAGAACTTTTTGCATCACTACTAGCAAGAGATTTAGAGAGTGATCCTGAGAAGAAAAGATTAGTTTCATCTATAATTAAAGGTGTTAGAAATATCAACTCACTTATATCGAACACGCTTTTATTCACAAAAGAAGTTACAGTAAGTAAGAGTGAATATATTTTATCAGATATAGTTGATGAGGTAGTTTTATATCTTCAACATATAATAAAAGATCGATCGGTACGTTTTATAAATAAGTTAAACGATGATCATAAAATTTATTGTGATTCAGATATGTATAAGCAGGTTGTGATGAATGTTATATCTAACGCTTGTGATGCAGTTTCAAAGAACGGTATGATAACGGCTAGTTCGGAGATAAAAGATAGTAAGTTATATTTTTCAATAGTTGATAACGGCAGTGGTATATCGGAAGATATGTTACCACGATTATTTATGCCGTTTCAAACAACAAAAGCAAAAGGTACAGGGTTAGGGTTGTCGATTGCTTATAAGATTATAAAGGCACATGATGGCGATATATTAGTTACTTCAAAAGGTAGTGGCGGTTCAACTAAGTTCACTATAGTAACTCCAAGCAAGTCATAATTTCCGATTTTTAATATAATTTCAGAGGATTAATTAATGGATAAAGAGAAGAGAATATTAGTTGTTGATGATGATGATAATATGCGTGAAGCTATCTGTGAAACTATCAAGCGTATGGGTATAACAGTTGACACAGCTGTTAACGGTATGGATGGTTTTGAGAAAGCAACGAACAGATTATATGATCTGATAATTTCTGATATGCGTATGCCGAATATCGATGGGCTTGCTATGTTTGAGATGCTTAAAGGATCGGGTATAAAAACTCCGGTATGTTTTGTAACAGGGTATGGAACAGTAACAGGTGCAGTTGATGCTTTAAAACTAGGTGCGTATGATTATATATTAAAACCGTTTCCACCTGATGTTATAGAGGAGTTGATACGAAGAACATTTGAACTTTCAGCACTTTCTGTATTTCCACTTGGTAAAGATGTTAATGAAGAGGGTGGTGTTGGATTAGTCTATAAGAGTGCGTATATGGCACATCTATTTGCACTTGCTAAAGATGTTGCAAAATCTGAGTCTACAGTTTTAATAACAGGAGAGTCAGGAACTGGTAAAGAGGTTTTAGCTAGATATATACATGATAACTCTAACCATTCATCGGGACAGTTTGTAGCAGTCAATTGTGCAGCTATTCCAGATAATCTTTTAGAGAGTGAACTTTTCGGATTTGAGAAAGGAGCGTTCACAGGTGCTGATAAACCTAAAGCTGGAAAGTTTGAATTAGCAAATAATGGGACGTTGTTATTAGATGAGATAGGAGAGATACCTATTAATCTTCAAGCGAAATTATTAAGGGTTCTGCAAGAGAGAGAGGTTGAAAGATTAGGTGGTGTTAAGCCAGTTAAACTTACAGCAAGGATACTTGCAACGACTAATAGAAGTCTAAAGGTTATGGTAGATGAGGGTACTTTTAGAGAGGATTTATTTTATAGATTAAATGTAATATCTATGGAGCTTCCGTCGCTTAGACAGAGGGTTGAAGATATAGCTGATCTTGCTAGATTTTTTGTAAAAAAATATGCAACAATAAATAATAAAGCTGAGAAACAGTTATCAGAGGGAGTTTTAAAAACTCTTAAAGGTTATGATTTTCCTGGAAATGTACGAGAGTTAGAACATACAATAGAGAGAGCGGTTGTATTATCGAAAGGTGAAAATATTGAAGCATCAGATCTTTTCTTACACGGTATAACTGTTGAGTCGTTCAACATGGATAAACTATCTTTTAATAAAACTGGTAGTACAACTAAGGTTAGAAGTAGCGATGATGTTGCAGTTTTAAATGATGATACAGTAGGTAAGACTATTGCAGATGTTGAAAGAGAGTTAATACTTAAAACTTTAAAAGATAATGATAATAATAAAACTAGAGCAGCAGAGGTTTTAGGTATAACTGTTAGAACGCTTAGAAACAAATTAAATGAGTATAAAGAGCAAGGAATAATAATTGATGAGAAGTAAATATGAAGGATAAAATCACAGAGGCGTTAAACGTATTATTAGAAGAGTTATCTAAAGAGAATGAAGCTGTTAAGGTTGATGAGATTGATTACAGTATTATCATTCCAGATAATAAAGATCACGGAGATTACTCTGTAAATATAGCGATGAAGTTGGCAAGATATTTAAGAAAATCTCCTAAAGATGTAGCTTCTGATATTGTATCTAGATTAGAAAAATTATTAACTACTGTTTCTAAGATAGAGGTTGCAGGTACGGGGTTTATAAATTTTTATATTGATAAAAGTTACTACGCTGAAGTTTTAAAAGATGTTGTAACGAACGATGATTTTTTTAAGATCGGTATAGGAGATAGTAAACGAGTATTGATAGAGTATGTTTCAGCAAATCCAACAGGTCCGTTGCATATAGGACATGGAAGAGGAGCTGCATACGGAGACTCACTTGCACGCCTACTATCATATGTAGGGTATAATGTTGATACAGAGTACTATATAAATGATGCTGGAAATCAGATGAATAATTTAGGTTTATCTGTTTACGCAAGAATGAAACAGAAGGTTGATAAATCGTATCCTTTTCCAGAGAACGGATATCACGGTGATTACATAAACGATATAGCAGATCTGCTTGAAAAAGAGCGAGTAGATATTTTAGAGATAGATGAAAAAGAGGCGATTGAGATATCTACATCTAAGGCTATAGATATAATTTTAAGTGAGATAGAGGGATCGTTACAAGATTTTAGAGTTGGTATAGGTAATTATTATTCAGAAAAAACTTTATATAATCGTGGACTGGTCGATAAAGTGTTAGACAAATTGGATAAGCTTGGCAACATATATGAGGAAGAGGGAGCGTTATGGTTTTCATCTTCTAAATATTGTGATGATAAAGATAGAGTATTAAAGAAATCATCAGGCGAGTATACTTATCTATCACCAGATATTGCGTATCATGATGATAAGTATGATAGAGGTTACGATTTATTAATAGATATTTGGGGTGCAGATCACCACGGATATGTGAACCGTATGCGTTCAGCTATTGAAGCGTTAGGATATAATAATAATGCTTTCAAAGTTCAGTTAATACAGATGGTATCACTTATTAAAGATGGAAGTCGAGTAAGTATGTCGACTAGATCGGGTGAGTTTATTCCGTTATCATATTTGATAGATGAAGTTGGAGTTGATGCTACAAGGTATTTTTATAATATGCGTAGTTTTGATTCACAGTTTGATTTTGATTTAGATTTAGCAAAATCGAAGTCATCAGATAACCCTGTGTACTATGTTCAGTATGGACACGCAAGGGCGTACAGTTTGTTATCGAACGCTGAAGAGAAAGGACATAAGTTCATTTTATGTAACGGTTTAGGTAGATTAACTCTTGACTCAGAGATACAGATCATTAAATTTATTATGAAGTTTAAGGATATATTAAGACAGTCAGCAGAGAACTACGAACCGCATAGAATAGCTTATTATCTTCAAGAGCTTGCATCATTGTTTCATAGTTACTACTATGCGAATAGAGTTATAGTAGATGATGATAAAGAACTAACTGATGCAAGATTAACTTTAGCAGTGGCAGTTGCTAAGAGTATAAAGATAGGTTTAGAAATACTAGGTGTTAACTCACCAGAAAGGATGTGAAAATGAGTGATATAAATACGGACAATAATCTAGATAATAATAACAAGAAGAAGAACTCTTTTAGAGATACAGTTTTAATAGTATTTGTTGTTCTTGTTTGTTTTGGATTAACGATATTTGCGATATCGGTTCTTCTATCATCAATGTCAAGTGGAGATCTGATAGATGGAGAGTCTGATGGTAATAGGATTACATCAGATATAGTTACTCCACGGGTTATAACTGATCCGAATGAAGGCGATACACTTTCTATTGATAAAAATAATAAAGAAGATATGCGTAACGATACAGTTGTTACAACTCCTCCTGTTGAAGCTAGAGATAAAGTTGTAAAAAGAAAAGAAGAGGTTGCAAAACCTAAACCTGTTAAAAATATTACAAAAACACCTGAAAAGAAAGCTGTCCCAAAGAAAGTTGTCCCAAAAACTGAACCGAAAGCTGTTGTAAAAGCTAAGCCTAAATCAACTATATACAGTGAGAAGGTTGAACCTGGTAGTCCAACAGAGGGTAAATTTGTATTACAACTTATGGCGTTACAATCTGAAACAGATGCTAATAATGCAGTTAAAAAATATCAAGTAGCGTGTCCAGATATCTTTGTTATGAAGATAGATCTTAAAAATAGTGGCACATGGTATAGAGTTAGATGTGGAATAACAAACTCTATGGATGAGGCTGTTGCATTAAAACAGAAGTTAGCAACTGATTATAAAATCTATGCAGATTTAATAAAAAACCAGTAGTTTTATATTATTCTAAGTTATAAGATTAAATTAATTTCAATATTGCTTGTGATACTGTTTATCTCTGATAACCTACTAGCATCAAACTCTGATGGTGGAAAGTTTTTAGAGATAAACGGTGTTCAAGTTTTCGTAATGGATCAGAGTTACGTCTCTGATTACAATAAATTCTTTAAAGAGCTAAAAGAGCAAGGTATCAATACTGTTTTTTTTAGAGTCTTCCATAACAGAGGCGATAGACCTCATCTCGGTTTAGATATCAAATGTGATTCTGGTGTATATTTTAAAACAAAAGAGCTTTGTACAGTTGCAGATATTTTAGGTGATATAGTTAAATCTGCACATAAGAATGATATTTCATTATATGCGTGGATGGCAACACGATCTATAACTGAGTTAAAGGAGAGAGATAGATCTCTATCATTTTCACCTGATGGTGGTACAGTTGAAGGTTACGGTGCTAATATTTTCAAGAAGGATATTAGAGATAGTTTAATAAAGACTTTTAAAGATCTTGCAAAATATAATATAGATGGAATTCTTGTACAAGATGATTTTATTATAAAATATAATGAAGGTGCAGATAAGTATACGTTAGATCTTTTCAAAGCAGATACAGGTTTTAGTCCGACACCATCTATATTTTTTAATAAGATAAAAGAGTATAACGGGAAGAAAGTTTTTTCAGGATACAACGATGTGTTTTATATATGGTCTCTGTGGAAGAATGAGTATCTTATTAATCTATTAAGAGATATAAAAGTTACAATTCGTAAGGTTAATAAGGATATAAAATTAGCTGTAAATATTTATTACGAGACTCCTATATCAAGAGAGAAAGGTTTAGCATGGTATAGTCAAACAGTTCAAGGTTTGCTTTCTGTCCCAGTAGATTATGTTGCTGTGATGGGATATATAGATCAGATATCAAATGAACTTGAAATGAGTTACGAAGATTCGGTTGATTATATTTTAGATATAGCAAAGACGAGTATCGATCAGATACCGTTTTCAAATAGAGTTATTATGAAGTTACAAGTTAAACCTTTTAGAAAAGGTATTGATAATATTGATAATAAGTATAATATAGAGATATGTAAAATATTGAAGAATAGTTATAATGGAAGCATTGTACTTCTTCCTATCAATAATCCAACAGATGTAATACAAAGTTGTTTTGAGACAAATTAGTTCGTATTACTTAAATTAATTATTTTCAAATATTTTACTATCGATTAAGTTATATAACTTGATCGGTTGTTTTGCTATCTATTAAGTTGAGAAATTTAATAGATTAGTATCTAGTATTTTGCGTATGGAAATATGTAATATGTAAGTTGTATAGAAATATATAAAAGGTGGGTATCTATGAAAGTTGCTATAATCGGTGGTGGAATATCTGGTGTATCTGTTGCGTTTAAATTATCTAAATTAAAAGATAAAGGAGTTGAGACGACATTGTTTGAAGCATCATCAAGGCTAGGTGGAACGATAGAAACTGTTCATAAAGATGGCTACGATATTGAAGCTGGCACTAACGGATTTTTAAATAGCAAACCTTTTACATTAGATATATTTACTGAAGCGGGTTTAGCAGATAAACTTGTTAGAAGTGAAGACTCTGCAAGAAAACGATTTATTCAAAGAGATAATAAATTAGTTCGTCTTCCTGAAACAGGGGTTGCATTTCTAAAATCTCCATTAATATCTATCAAAGGTAAGCTACGTTTAGCTGTTGAACTTTTTGTTAAGAAAGGTAGTTCAGCTGATGAAAGTTTAGCAGATTTTATTAAACGTAGATTAGGTGTTGAAGCTTTAGATTATCTTATCTCACCGATGGTTTCAGGTATATTTGCTGGTAACCCAGAGAAGATGAGTATCAATTCATCATTCCCAGTTATAAAAAATTTAGAGCAAGAGTACGGTGGATTAATCAAAGCGTTACTATCTATAAAAAGAAGGAAGAAAGGAAATAAAAAAGCTGGACCTGGTGGACCTGGAGGGATACTTCTCTCTTATCAAGGTGGCATGGGAGAGGCTGTTAAAGATTTAGCAAATGTTTGTGTGGCAAACGGTGTGGATATAAAATTATCATCAAGCGTTCATGAAATCAGTAAGAAAGATGATAAGTTTACAGTTAAAGTTGGTAAAGCGAAACATCAGTTTGATAAAGTTATCGTAACATCGCCTGCATACTGTTCATCGGTATTTTTAGATAAGTTAGATAAAGAGTTATCAGAAACATTACTTTCAATTCCATACTCTCCGATATTTGTATCAGGGCTAGGGTACAGCAATGCAGATATGGACGACTCTCTTAACGGTTTCGGTTATCTTATCCCTGCAAAAGAGGGTAGAGATATTTTAGGCGCGTTATTCACATCATCGATGTTTCCATCACAAGCACCAAAAGGTAAAAAGTTTCTGCGTGTATTAACAGGTGGAGATACAAAGAAAGAGTTGATGAATAAAACAGATGATGAGTTATTAGCTATATCAATAAACTCTATAAAAGATATTTTAGGTGTACATACAGATCCGTATTTTACATATACATTTAGATACGATAAAGCTATCCCTCAATATTATGTTGGACACGGCGAGAAGGTTGCAAAAATAGAATCAGCTTGTAGCAATATAGGTGGGTTATATATAGGTGGAAATGTTCTGTACGGTATAGGTGTGAATGATTGTACAAAACAAAGTACACTTATAGCTGATAAAATCGCATCAGAGCTTTAAGGTTTTAGATCTAAATATTCTACGATTTTATAGTTCTATATTTTTATAATATTCTAGTGTTATTTTTAATTTTAAAAGAGTGAGATGAATGAGAACGATATATTTTCTTATAATGGTTACATCAATATTTTTATTTACTGGTTGTCAAAGTTTGTTTTTTCATCCAGATAAGACATTATATTACAATCCTATGCAGGTTAAATACTCTGTGAAAGATTACTCAATTGAAACATCTGATAATATAACTCTTCATGCGTGGAGTGTAAAATCTAAAATTCCTGATAGAAAAGGAGTGATACTATTTTTTCATGGTAATGCGAGAAACATATCTACAGAGAGTCTACAACTTTTTTGGCTAGCAGATCATGGATACGATTTATTTATCCCAGATTATCGTGGATACGGTATATCACAAGGTAAGCCAACGATAGAGTTATTTATGAAAGATAGTATAGATATAATGGACGCTTTCATGGAGCTATATGAAGGTGATGAAAACATAATCGTATGGGGACAAAGTCTAGGTGGACAAGCAGCAGCAGCAGTTGCTGCTAACTCAAAATTCGCAGATCATATATCTAAATTAGTGCTTGATAGCACATTTATAAGTTGGAGTAGTATCGGTAAAGAAGTTGCATCATCATCATTTTTAACATATCTTTTTCAATACCCAGTTAAGTGGAGTTTCCCAGATAATAATTCTGCTATAGAGTTTCTTCCAAAGAGCAGGGCGGATGAAAATATTTTTATCCATAGTAGAGGAGATGAATTTATTAACTATAATAATACTGTGGTTTTATTCAACAGCATGCCAGATAATTATAGCAAAGATATGCACATATATGAAAAAGATAGTCATGCCAATATAATCGTTAATATCCATAATAAGATGAGCATACTTAATTTTTTAGAATAAGTTTATTTTTTTTGAAATTATATTTATTTTTATCAAAGAGTCCGTACAATAATCTCATGTTTGTGGTGTCAACAGCTATACTTATTTATTTTAACGAGTGAAATAGTATAAAATTATTACATAATTATGGTAATGTATAATTATTTTTATATTTATAATATTTAATTAAGAGTATGTAGAATAGTGAATATTTCAATGTAAATGTTGCATTTTTTATAAAAATTTTGTAAACTAACATTCATTCTATTTTACTGGGGGTTTTTTATATGAAAAAGTTATTTGTTTTTTTATTGTTGACTGTTCTTTGTATTCCGACATTGGCACAAGCTGGTAAATTGAGAGACAACGTTGGTTGTGGTCTTGGTACATTACTATTTGAATCAGTTGGGAAACAAGACGGTGGTTGGTTATTGCAGTGGATTGCATCAAGTACAAATGGTTCATTTTACTCTGCATTCTCTATGACAACTGGTACTGTAGGTTGTAAAGGTTCTATTAGCGAAGTAGTTAAATATGAAGAAGTAGAAATATTTATCGCTGAGAACATGGATGATTTCGCTAAAGATGTTGCAATGGGCGAAGGCGAAACTATTAATTCTGTTGCTGCTTTATTACAAGTTACAGATACTAATAAGTTTGCTACTTTATTGCAAGAAAACTTTGTTGTTATTTTCCCTAACGGCGATGTAACAGCTGATCAAGTTGTAGTTAAAATTGTTGAGCTTAATAGCTAGATTTAATTATTACTTTTAAAAAGTTTAAAGATGCGTTGTTATTTATAGCAATGCATCTTTATTATTTTAACACAAGAGTAAGATATTATATAAATGTATAAACACCATATTAATCAATTACTATATGTTCCTATTATACTACTATTTTTATTAGTAGTTCCATCGTATTCGTATTATAATATTTTTGATAATTTTAAATATAATCAACCACAAAAAACTTTTAATAGTATAGATGTTTTCAAACCTGTAATGCAGTGTGATGCCTCACAGCTAAATATCAAGAAGTTCGATCTTGATAAGTATGTTGAGTATCTTGTTGATCTTGCGGGTAGTGAAGAGGTTTATAAAGAAAGAGAGTGGGATGTTTTAATGCTTTATAAAGAGAATACTTTTATAAAGAAAAGATCTCTTGTAGATGATGATAAATTCTTTTTTGCAGAAAACGGTAAGAAAAATCCTAAAGCTGAGCTTGAAGCAACGATTAGAGCTATTTTTACAGATACGAAAAAATTAGATAATTTGAGTAACGATAATTACACAGAAAGTGATATCGGTAATGATAATTTACAAAATAATATAGACGATAATAACTCTCAAAATGATATAGCAAATAATAATTTACAAAATGATATAGACGATAATAACCCTCAAAATGATATAGCAAATAATAACGATAGCGATAGTACTTATATACAAAAAAGTATAGCTGATGATAATCATCCAATATGTCGTTTCCCTTCACGGACAAGATTTATAGTGGAACATTTAGGTGTAGATGAGTCTTTACTTCCAGAAGTTAGCTGTGCATCATACGATGATTATATGGAGAAACTTGATCCAACATCAGTAACGGCTGTATTTCCGTTTCTATATTTAGAAAATCCAGCATCTATTTTCGGACATGTATTGATAAGAATTAATGGTAAAGATGATGAGCCTCTACTAGGATATGGTGTATCATATACAGCTATTGAGGCTGAAAATGCAAATATCTTTATGCAGTTTTTCGGTGGGTTTACAGGATATTATGATGGTTATTTTACAGTTAATAAGTTCTATGTTTCAACCTTCAAATATAGTAGTGTAGAGAAAAGAGATATATGGGAATACGATTTAAATTTTACAAAAGAAGAGACTAGAAAGATTGCAGATCATCTATGGGAGATGCAAAATATTAATATTGATTACTTCTTTTTAGATGAAAACTGTTCATATCATTTACTACTACTATTAGAATCAGGTAGACCAGAATTACGGTTAGCAAACTCTTTAGTAATAGAAATCCCATCAGATACGATCCGTGTTATCAAGGATAATAATCTTATTGAGGATATAAATTTTCGTCCATCTCATCAGAAAAAAGTTTACGCTATTGCATCTAAATTACCAGCAAAAGCTGTCAAACTTGCTGAAAGTGTAGCTGATAATAAAACTGATATCACAGCTATTACGGAAGGCGATTATACAGATTTAGAGAAAGTTTCAATGCTAGATTTAACATATGAGATCTACAGATATAAAATAATAGATTTTGATAACGATGTTAATCCTTACGAGTATAAAGATAGAACACTTTATCTGCTAGGTGAAAGAAGTAAGTATCGTCTAAAAAATGATTACAGTATTGATAAAGGTACAAGGCCAGATCAAGGACATAGTTTAATTAGATTAACCGCATCGGCAGGATTATACAATGAGAGTGTATATACTGAACTAGGTTTTCGATTAGGTTTTCACTCGTTAGAAGATATAGATATCGGATTTATACCTAATTCAAGAGTTGCATTTTTTGAGATAAATCTTAGGTACAATATAACTGATAACCACTTTAATGTAAAAGATGCAACATTTTTATCATTTGGATCATACTCGCCTATAAACAGTTTTAGAAAAGGTGTATCGTTCAAGTTTGATATAGGAGGGGAGGAGAGATCGTACAGTAATTATAACAATTATTTCACTCCTTACGTATCAGGTGGAGCAGGGGTAACATTTTTATTAGATAAAAATATCTATCTTTTTATTGTATCGGATAGTGATTTATCGTTCGGATCGCCTTATGAGTATTATGTTGGTTTAGGCTTAGGTGGTAATGTTGGCATATCGTTTACATATGATTTTATCAAGTTATTGATTATAGGAGAGTATCTTATATATCCGTTTAACGATCCTGTAGCTAGTAACGGATATGCTCAACGAACATCAGGAACGATCTCATTAACTGGTGCGATCACTAGAAATAATTCATTAATGTTATCGTATAAATATGCGTATGAATTCGGTAAAACGAACTCTGATTTAGAACTACAGTGGTCGTTTTTCTTTTAATAATAAATAAATCTATTAATTAAGTGTAAAAAGAGGTATACTATTTTTTACTATGATTAATATTAAAAATGATGAGAGAGCAGAAACAGTAGTTGTATCAAAAGGTGGTTACGCATTTTGGCGTTATGAGAGAGTTAGTAGAGCTAGCTTAAAAGAGATTTCAGATGAGTTAAATATATCTTATATATTAGCAGAAGTACTTTATAAGAGAAATTTACGAACCAGTGCAGAGATAGATAAATTTCTAAAATCCCCGTTATCAGAGTTAAGAGATCCGTTTGATATTCTTAATATGGATAAAGCAGTTGAACGTATATATAAGGCTATCAAAGATAGTGAACGTATATGTATCTATGGTGATTACGATGTAGATGGTATAACATCAACATCTATATTATATCTTTTCTTAAAAGAAGTTGGTGCCGATGTAATTCATTATATCCCAAACCGTCTTGAAGAAGGGTATGGACTTAACACATCAGCTATGGATGAAATTGCTACAAGAGACACTAAGTTGATAATAACTGTTGATTGCGGTATATCAGCTATCGATGAAGTAACTTATAGTAAATCTATCGGTATGGATATTATCATTACCGATCACCATCAACAATCAGAAAACCTACCAGATGATGCAACAGCTATTATAAATCCTATGATTACAGGAGACACCTATCCATTTAAAGGTTTAGCAGGTGTTGGAGTAACATTTAAAGTTATAATGGCACTTCGTACTCATCTTAGACGACAATCGGTTTACACATTAGAAAATCAACCAAATATTAAAAAATATCTAGATATAGTATGTCTTGGAACGATAGCAGATATTGTTCCGTTAGTTGATGAAAATAGAATACTTGTTCGTCACGGTTTACAGATGCTTAATGAGGCAAAGAATAGAAAAGGTATAGAGGAACTTAGAAACATTGCAGATCTATCTAAAAATAGATTGAAATTATCTGATGTATCATTCGGATTAGTACCACGACTAAATGCTGTTGGTAGAATGGGTAGTTCAAATAAAAGTTTACTTATATTATTAACAGAAGATGATGAAGAAGCAAAAACCTTAGCAGTAGAGCTTGATAATGAAAATAGTGAGAGACGTGCTGTTGAAAGAGATATTATCAAAGAAGCGTTTGAAATAATCGACTCAAATCCTGCATATAAAGATAGAAAGAGTATAGTAGTTTATAATGAGAATTGGCATATAGGTGTCATAGGTATTGTAGCTTCCCGTATAGTTGAGAGATATTTTAAACCAACTATAGTTTTATCATTAGATGGTGATACAGCTAAAGGTTCTGCAAGATCAATCCCTGCATTTCATCTGTATGATAGTTTAAGTCAGATAAATCACCTATTAACTTCGTTTGGTGGACATAAATATGCTGCTGGACTAAAATTAATGAAAGATAATATTGATACACTTATTTCAAAGTTTGAAGATATTGCTACTACAAATTTAACAGAAGAGAATATGTTACCAGAGTATGTAATAGATACGATCTTAGAGCCATCAGATATTACAGTAAAAATGATAGAAGAGATTATGCTTCTAGAACCGTTTGGTGTTGGTAATAAAGAACCTGTTTTTATTATGTACGATCTAGTATTAACAACTGATACGAAATATGTTGGTAAAGATTTAAATCATTTAAGAGCTGTGTTCAATAAAAATAAGGAATCTGTAGCTTGCATAGGTTTTAATATGTTGAAATATAAAGATCTACTGTTTGCAGGGAAGAAGTATGATATAGCGTTTACTTTATCGTTGAATGAGTATAAAGGAAGCGTAAAACCTCAACTAAACTTAAAAGATATAAGGCTTGCAACGAGTTAATAGTTAGATATTTTTTAATATTCATTTATGGTAGTTGACTGAAATTAATAAACACTTTAATATAACTTTAAATTTTAAGATATTTATTGCGATTAATTAATCAGAATAAGTATCTATATATTTTTGTTGTATTTATATATTATGTTGTAGATATATCCTAATTTAACAAAGGTATTTTTGATGAGTAAATTAAGAACGATCCGTCTTATGGATATTCAAGATACAGTCTTGAAACATAATCCAGATAGTGATCTTGATAAATTACATTTAGCTTACGTTTACGCTGCATCTATGCACATGGGACAGATGCGTCAATCGGGTGAGGCGTACTTTTCTCATCCGTTAAATGTTGCCTATATATTAGCTGAAATGAATATGGATGTAGATACTATCGTTGCAGGATTACTGCATGATACTATAGAAGATACCGTGGCAACATATGAAGTTATAGCTGAAAGGTTCGGTAAAGATGTTGCTTTCCTAGTTGAAGCAGTAAGTAAGATATCTAAGATCCCGTTTCAATCAAAGGAAGAGAAACAAGCTGCATCTTTTCGTAAGATGCTTGTATCAATGAGTGATGATATTCGTGTTATCATAATCAAACTCGCAGATAGACTTCATAATATGCGAACCATACAAAGTTTAAGTGATGAAAAGCAGAGTCGTATCGCTCAAGAGACGATGGATATCTATGCGCCTATCGCTAATAGATTAGGTATAGCATGGCTTAAATGGGAACTTGAAGATCTATCATTTCGAGTTCTAATTCCTGATATGTATTATGAAATCCATCAGAAAGTTAAGTTTAAAAGAACTGAACGTGAACAGTATGTAAATGAGATTACAGCTACAACTACAGAGCTACTTTCAAACGCTCATATAGAAGCTGATGTTTCTGGACGTCCTAAACATTTCTATAGTATCTACTCTAAGATGGTAAAGAAGCAGACAAGTTTTGAAGAGATCTTTGATCTATTAGCGATACGAGTAATTGTTAAGGATAATGCAGAGTGCTATTCAACATTGGGTATAATTCATTCTAAGTGGACGCCTATCCCTCACAGAATAAAAGATTATATAGCAACTCCAAAAGTTAATATGTATCAATCAATTCACACGACTGTAATGGGTCCAAGTGGAATGATGATAGAGTTTCAGATAAGAACTATCGAGATGCACCGAGTAGCAGAGGAAGGGGTTGCAGCTCATTGGCGTTATAAAGAAGGTGGCATATTAGATCAGAAAGAAGATAAACGTTTTATTTGGTTACGTAAAATATTAGAAGAGGATCAGAAAGGTGTTTCTGCAACTAATATTGTTGAAAGATTAAAAAGCGATGTTTTTCAGAAACAGATATATATATTTACTCCTGATGGCGATGTTGTGGAGCTACCAGAAGATTCAACACCTATAGATTTTGCGTACGCTATTCACTCAGCTGTCGGTAACCACTGTATAGGTGCTAAAGCTAACGGAAGAATAATACCATTAAAACATACTCTTTTATCTGGTGATAAAGTAGAGATTATAACATCTCAAAATCAAGAGCCTAGAAAAGATTGGTTAAACTTTGTTGTAACAAATAGAGCAAGAACAAGAATAGGTGCATACCTTCGTAAGAAAGATAGTGAAAAAGCGTTACTAACTGGTAAAGAGTTAATACTTAAAGAGTTCGCAAATAATAATTTAAATTACGATGATTATTTAAGTAATGAAGATGATGTTAAGGTTAAAAAACTTCTAGATAAAATGGGATTAAAAACGATTGAGGATTTATTGATTACTATCGGTTTTGGTACGATATCACCTAGAAAAGTTTTACATATTTTAGAACCTGATATTATCAAAAATGAAGAACAAACTCCTTTACCTGCAAATATAGGACGAGATGGTGGTACAGGTAATACTCCGTTTATTATAGACGGAATTGATTCTATGATGATGAAGATAGCAGGATGTTGTAATCCTTTACCTGGTGATGATATTAAAGGATACATATCGTTAGGTAGAGGCGTGATCGTGCATAAGGCAGATTGTGCAAATATGCAATCACTTTCACAACACAGTGATAGAACTATTGATGTTGCATGGAATCAGTCAAGCAATAACTATAAAGCACCATTGACTTATCATGCACTATGCGATGATAACCCTAGTATAATAATTAATTTAACGACTGTATTAAAAGATATGTCGCTTAATATCTATGAGATGAGTATTAAATCTGATGGTAACGGATTATCGGAGATAAACTTCACTGTACTTGTTAATAGTAAAGAACAATCTGTATCTTTAACTAATAAACTTCTTTCAACAAAAGGGATACGTTCTGTAGAAATTCATTAATTTTTACCTATTGAGTTGATCTATCCTACAATCAAGTACTTCGATCTGTTGCCTACTACTTGGTTTAATATTATAATGCTTGAGCCTAATATCTCAATGTGTTGTTAAGATACTTTATCTATAACTTCAATCTAATATCTAATGATTCAACTTAATGTTTCAATTTTTAATATACAAATTTAATTTACTATCAACTATTTTAATCTACTGGCACATTAATTGCATATTTAAGTTATATTTAATAATGCTTTTTAAGTAGTCGTAGTGTAATAATAGATTAGATAATGTTTTATAATATGGAATGATAAATGTTTAATAATAAATCGATATTAATTACTGGTGGAACGGGATCATTTGGTAGACACTTTACAAAATATCTTTTAGATAATTATAATCCGAGAAGGGTGATAATTTTTTCAAGAGATGAGTTTAAGCAGTATGAGATGCAGAGGGATTTTGAGTTTTCTAATAAGATAAGATTTTTTATCGGCGATATTAGAGATAAAGATAGATTGATGCGAGCATTTTATGATGTTGACTATATCGTTCATGCAGCTGCATTGAAGCAAGTTGTTGTATCGGAGTACAATCCATTTGAAGCTATAAAAACTAATATTCTAGGTGCACAGAATGTAATTGAAGCAGCGATTGATTCTAAAGTATCTAAGGTTATTGCGTTATCAACTGATAAGGCTGCAAATCCATTAAATCTATATGGTGCAACAAAACTATGTTCAGATAAACTTTTCGTTGCAGGTAACGCTTACGCGTCAGGTAGAGCGTCTGTGTTTTCAGTTGTAAGATACGGAAACGTTTTAGGCAGTAGAGGCTCAGTTCTTCCTTTATTTATAGATCAGAAAAAGAAAGGTAAAGTTACTATTACTCATCCTGATATGACGAGATTTTGGATAACATTAGATGATGCTGTAAAACTTGTAGTATCATCATTTTCCACTATGGCTGGTGGAGAGATTTATGTTCCTAAAATACCATCTATATCTATGAGTGAGTTTGTGGATATTATATGTCCAGGTGTGGATATTGATATTATAGGTATTCGTCCTGGAGAGAAATTACATGAGATAATGATCTCTTCAGATGATGCAAGACACACTTTAGAGTTTAAAGATCATTATAAAATTATGCCTGAGTTCCTATCTTCAAAACCTCTTGATATTGATGAGGGGAAAAAACTTCCCGATAACTTTTATTACTCATCAGATAATAATCCTCAAAAACTTGATAAACAATATTTGTTGCAACTTGTAAAAGAGTATGAAGAGAGTTTAGTTAATGCTAACAAATAACATATCGTACGGAAAACAATCTATTGATGAGTCAGATATCAATGCTGTGATTGAAACGCTTAAATCAGATAGATTAACTCAAGGTTCTAAAGTAGATGAGTTTGAAGAAGCTTTAGCTAGGTATTGTGGTTCAAAATATGCGGTTGCCGTTTCATCAGCTACAGCTGGACTACACTTAGCTTATCAAGTTTTAGGGTTGTCAACTGGAGATGAGATTATCACATCGCCTATCACATTTGCAGCGACATCTAATGCAGCGTTATATCTTGGTGCAGATGTAAAATTTATTGATATAGTTAGTAGCACTATCCTTATGGATAACGATAAGATAGAAGAGAGTATAACGAGTAAAACAAAAATTATTGTACCTGTTCATTTTGCAGGCCTAGCATCAGATATGGTAGAAATATCTAATATAGCAAGCAAACATAATTTAAAAATTGTAGAAGATGCAGCACACGCTTTAGGTTCAAGATATTATAACGGAAAGAAAGTTGGTTGTTGTGATTATTCAGATATGACAGTGTTTTCATTTCATCCGGTGAAATCTATAACGACAGGTGAGGGTGGTGCAATTACTACAAATAGTAAAGAACTTTATGATAAGTTAAAGCTATTAAGATCACATGGAATTGTAAGAGATAGTGCAGATTTAAAATATAAATCAACTGTACCTTACTATCACGAAATGCAGTTTTTAGGCTATAACTATAGGATGACAGATATACAGGCAGCACTTGGTATATCTCAACTTAAAAGATTAGATCAGTTTGTTAAAAGAAGAAATCTTATATCTAACTTTTATCGCATTACGTTTTTAGGTGATAGCAATATTAAACCTCTTGAAAACCTTGATGGAAGATATAACTCATATCATTTATTTGTTATGCTTTTAGATGATGCAGATAAACGTAATAAATTGGTGTCATTTTTAGAGAGTAAAAAAATATCTACACAGATACATTATATGCCTGTGTATAAGCATCCTTACTATATTGATAAAGGGTACTCAATATCTCTTCCTAATGCAGAAGATTATTATAAGAGATGTGTATCACTACCAATCTATCCAGCGATGGAAGATTGTGAAGCTAAACTTATTATCGATTACGTAAAAGAGTTTATAGATCTTGAGCAAGAGATTGAATAATACATTTTGATGATAGATGATCGAAGAAAGTATAATTGAAAAAAATATAAAATGAAAAATATAGAATATAAAAAGATGAAAGGAAATAGATAGATGTTAAAAAAGAATCTAACAATATTAGCAAAACGAGACCCTAACTTAGCAAATAGAATAGCGATAGCTCCTATAACTGGAAGGTATAAAATTCTTAAATCGCAACGATCGGATCAGATGTATAATATTATTGATTTAAAGACAAAGCTTTATCATTATAATCAGTATGATCCGTATATTGGCGTTAAGATGGATATCGAGAAGATGGGTATACTTCTTCCAAATTTAGCTGTCTTTTTTGGGTTTGGATTAGGTTATCATGTGAGTGAATATTTAAGTAAATATCCGAATGCAACAGTGTTGGTGATTGAAGAAGATTTAGAAATAATTAAGACAGTGTTTTCTCTTGTTAATTTCTCTCAAGTTCTTAATTATAAAAATTTTCATGTTGTATCAGGTTTAACTCCGATACAGATGTATCCATATCTATTTAACTTCTTTAATCAATCACATCTGCTACAGTTTTTATCATCTATTAATATGGTACAGAACTCTATATCTGTGAGTGGAAATAAAGTGTTCTATGTGAATATATTGAAAATGCTAAAAGAAGCTGTTACGAATGTATTAGCTCTTTATGGAAATGATCCTCATGACTCATTAATCGGTATACAGATGACGCTTAGAAATCTTGCAACGATAGTAGATAATCCTGGAATAGCGGAGTTGAAAGATAAGTTTAAAGGTAAGCCAGGTATAGTTGTATCAACAGGCCCATCACTTAATAAAAATGTAGAGTTTCTTAAAGGTTTAGATAATAAAGCGGTTATCGTCGCTCCTGATGCAACAGTTAAAGTTTTATTAAAGAGAGGAATTAAACCAGCTCATATGGTAACGTCACTAGAGCGTGTTGTTGCAACATCAAAATTATTTGAAGGCTTAACTGAAGAAGATGTTAAAGACTCTTACTTATCTGCTTGTCCAGTTGTAGTTCCAGAAACATATGCAAATTTCCCTGGTGAGAAGATTATTGTTTATAGAAATTTTGCTACATTTAAATGGATAGATATACCTAAAGGTATTTTAGATATAGGTCCATCAGCTGGTAATATGGCGTTTAAAGTTTTAGAGTGGTTAGGTTGTGATCCTATTATTCTTATAGGGCAAGATTTAGCGTTTACAGATGATGAAAAAACCCACGCTGAGGGAACTCATTACGGTGAAAAAGCAGAAAGTTATCTAGCAAGAGGTACAATAGCTGTTCCTGGTAACTATCAAGAAACTGTTAAAACAAGTCAAACATTTTCTCAATTTCTTCGCCACTACGAAAGAGATGTGTTAGCATATAAAGGCAAGGTTATTAACGCTACTGAAGGTGGGGCAAAGATAGAAGGAACTACATTGATGACTTTTCAAGAAGCTATCGCTAAATATGTGAATGATGATATTGATACACTTGAAACAATTAAAACAAATCTTAAAATCCCAACTAGTAAAATTAAAAAACGTGAAGTTAAAGAGTTATCAAAAAAACTACATGATGCTATCAGATTTTCTGATAATCTAATTGAAAAATTAAGTTTAGGTGTTCAGCATTGTTTAGAGTTTGAAGAGATAGTAAAAACTGATCTAGAACTAGAAGATGCTACGAATCTTGCTAAATGTAATGAGTTGATAAAAAAGATAGAAAAGGCTCAAGAGTCATTTGGTTCGCAAGAGTTTTACTTGATTTTTATGCACTATGTACAATCGTACTATATTAAAGCCTCTATGGATATTAATCATTATAAATATAAGATTAAGCAATCAACAGATCTCAACAAGATACTGGTTGTTAAATTTAAAGAATTTTACTCTGTTATTTCAGCATTGATAGGCAAGATAAATATAGAGTTTAAAGAGTCGTTAGTTAGAATGGAAGAGTATTCAAAAGGGATCAAGTAAGATTTTTAATATAAGTCAAGTGTAGTACAGTATATGTTTGTGTTGAGCATAGAATATATATATGGGTGCTGTGTACGGCATACTGTAAGTTGTTACTATGTAACTAAGTGGATCGATGGTAAAGTGCTTAATCGTAAATAGCGTTATTATGTATTTGTATAGTAGTTTAATATCGTACTGTAAATTGTTATGATGTAACAACGTGGATAGATGTTAAAGTGCTTAATTGTAAATAGCGTTATGATGTATTTGTATAGTAGTTTAATATCGTACTATAAATTGTTATGATGTAACAACGTGGATAGATGTTAAAGTGCTTAATTGTAAATA
>CAMRDM010000006.1 GCA_947041225.1 uncultured Deferribacteraceae bacterium
CTCTTACTTTTCCTCTTCCTAGAAGCTTAAGTTCAGACAAGTTCGTTTCTAATATTGCAGACATAATATTTCACCACCTATATATTTAGATAACGATTTTAATTTATAAAACATAAAATAGCAATTATAAATCTTTTAACTCGATAATTTAAATAAATGTGATAACTTTTAATTATAAAATTAAATAAATATTGCAATTAAACTAAATAGATAATATCTTAGATATATAAGTTATATATTTTTTTTTAAATATGTGTATTATAGAGTGTTAAATTACGATTTGCTAAATAGCTAAGTATGGGAGGAGCAGTATGGGTTTGGACGCTGTTGATGTAAAAATTATTAATATGTTAATTGATAATGGTCGTGTGTCATACACGGATATATCTAAAGAGGTGGGCATGAAGCTTCCATCAATTATAGATAGAATTAAAAGATTAGAGAGTAACGGTATAATTACTGGATACTCAACTAAGATTAATCATCGTAAATTAGATTACGATATATCTGCTTTTATAGGTGTGAGTATTGATAATCCTATGCATCTTGAAGATTTTAATAATGAAGTTTCGTTAATTGATGATGTGATTGAATGTTATCATATTACGGGTGAGTATTCGCTTTTAGTGAAAATCATTGCTAAGAACACAACTGAACTTGCTGTAATTATTAAAAGAATAAGAGCATTAACTGGTGTTGTAAATACAAATACTATGTTAGTTTTCTCAACGCTACTTGATAGAGAACATAGAGTTTAATTATAATCTCTATGTTTTCAAAGTATGGTTAGATTACAATAATTAATATAAAAAGTGTGTAATGTCATTATCCGTTATTATTCCGATTTATAATCGTAGATATCAATTACGAGATGCTATTGACTCTGTGTTATCACAGAGATGCGTTCATGAAATTATTATAGTTGATGATTTTTCAGATGATCTTTCATATAGAGATATTAAACAATATTTACCATTTGTTAGATATTTTAGAACAGATATAAATAGTGGTGTATCGTCTGCAAGGAATATCGGTGTATCATTAGCTAAATCAGAGTATGTTGCATTTCTTGATTCAGATGATATCTATCTTCCTTTAAAATGTTCTAAACAGTATCAATTTATGTTAGATAATGAATTTCAAATATCTCATACCGATGAGTTTTGGTATAGAGAGAATAGGTTTATCAATCAAAACAAAGATATGGTTAGATATGGTGGAGAGATTTTCTCTAAAATATTAGATAAATGTAGAGTTTCACCATCAACGATTATGATAGAGAAAAAACTATTTGAAACAGTAAGAGGTTTCGATGAGACTTTAAGAGTTTGCGAAGATTACGAACTTCTACTTAGATTATCAATGAATAATCTTGTTGGGTATATTGAAGATAGATTAACGATTAAAAGATCTATAACAGATGATCAGTTATCTAAATCTATACAACATATTGAATCTGTACGGTTAGATATTTTAGAGAAGTTTAAAGCTGAATATTTTGATAGTTTAAAATCAGCAGATAAGATTGCGTTAAATTTAGAGATTGAAAGAAAATCTAATATAGTTATCAAAACCTAAACTACTGTCTTGCAGCTTCTCTTGCTTTTTTTGCTTCAACTTCTTTATCGGCTTTACTTTTATATCTTTCAATATCTCTTTTATATTTTGGTGGATCAACAGGAAGTTTGCATATCTCCATTGATGCTGGATCGTATGTACATGTGAAGATTTCACACTGTTCAAGATTGAACGAACGCTTATTCATAATATTGAGTATTACATTTGTATCACCACTTTTAACAAGAGTCCAATATCTTACAACATCTTCTGTTATACCATCATCTCTCGTGCATATAAGTATAGATGATCCGTAACGCATAGCATCGATCGTTGAAATAGCAGTGAGAAACGGTATAGATAAGATTATTATTGCCAATTTTAGAATAAACATATATAAAGTATAGAAGTTATTAATGGTAGATGTCAAGAGGATATCCAATATTAAAAAGAATAATTAGTAGGTTAAAATGAGTAGATTATTTTCATTAAATTTATATATAATTTTTATACTACTATTTTGTACGATAGGTTTGTATGCTCAAAAGATCGAACAGAAATATATATCATCAGAACCGAAATTAACTGAACCAGCTGATAAAGTTGTTAAAGATATAGATGAGCCTGCTGAACCACATATGGGTAGCGCTCAGATAGATACTTTAGAAGTTCCTGAACCTGTTAATATTGAAGAGGAAGATCCACAGAAATATTTAGGCGAATTTTATGATGATCATCTATTAGCAGAAGAACCACCTGAGATTAACCTTAGAGAGTCATATATAGGCGATGGTTGTCCTGTTGGAGTATATTGTGCTGATGAGTACGAAAACCTCATGATCGAGCCTCCCTATGTCCCAGGAGAGCTGTATACACCGCAACCTGTATCAGCATGCCCACCAAATATCAAATGTAATTAGGTTTTGTAGCTACTTATTAAACATAAATGATCTAAAACCAAGTAAGTTATGTTGTAAAATAGTAGCTGTAAGTAACTAAAAGCGTAATCTAGCAAGTAGTTTGATGAAATAGTAGCTGTAAGTAACTAAAATCGTAACAGATATGAGTATGTCCATTAAATCATAGATCAAACCATTCTAATTACAACAGATTAAACAGTGCTGTTGATAAGTTTTATTATATGAACAATATCCATAAATGCGTTTTCGCCTTCTTTCCAATCTCAACTATTCAACTACCCAAACTATCCCAACTGTCTATAATAAAAGTTATCAAAGCGTTAATACAATCGCCTTATAAGTTCCAACAATTCCAGATACTAATATTTTCACACCTATTGCAACAATAAACACCTGCATTATTCTTGATATAACAAGTAGAATAAGTTTCCCAGCTATAAGCTCAATAAGGTTTGAAAAGTAGAATAGAAAGAACATTAATATAAATGCAATAACAGAAGAAAGCACAGTTATATACATGCCAACATCGTTCGTCATAACCATAATAGTTGATAGCGTCCCAGGTCCAACCATCATAGGAAATGCCATAGGAATGATAGCTTTCTTTATTATATCGTTATCGGAATCGGTAGGGTTTAGGTTCATAGTTACATTAGCTGGGAACATCAGTTTCTTTAAACCCATAGCGATAAGGATTATCCCACCTGCAACACGCAGATGATAAAATTCTATATTGAAGAAGTAGTGCATAGTAAACCCACCTGTTAAGGTGAAGAATAAAACTATTATAAATGAAACTAATATAACTGCTGAGAACACTTTTTTTCTAGTTTTTTTAGCAAGCCCTTCCGTCATTAATAAACATTGTGGAAGACTGTTAAACGGGTTAATTAGTGCAAAGATTGATGATATAGCTATAATAAATTCGTTCTGCATTCGAATCTCCTGTAATTTGATAACATATACCGTTTTTTTTAAAATGCAAGTTAAATTAGTTGACATACATTTCTAATTAGCGTTTGATAGATAGAAGAAAGGAGAATTATAATGAAGAAGATATTAGATAGTAGCAATGCTCCAAGACCACTGGGACATTATTCTCAAGCTATAGAAATAAATAACACCATCTATTTATCAGGACAGATAGGGCTTAATCCAGAAACAAATTCTTTAGCGAAAAACCTTGCATCTGAGGCGGAACAGGTAATGAGTAATATAAAAGCTGTATTACAATCAGCTAATTTATCACTTGATAATATTGTTAAAGTAACAATTTACCTTAAAAGCATGGATTTCTTTCAAAAGTTTAACGATGTCTATACGAACGTTATGAAGGATAATCGTCCTGCGAGAAGTTGTATTGCAGTCGCTGAGTTACCTAAAGATGCTAATATAGAAGTTGATGTTATAGCTGTAAGGTTTGATGATAACTAAATTTAGAATTTAAGATGATTATGTAATAACTTATACTTTATATATCAGGTTCGTAGATTTGAATAATTTTATCTGTAGTTTTTTTACCTAGATATGTTAAGTAAGATGAATTAATTATCAGATTGGTATACATTAATTTAGATAGCTTTAATGTAAAAAATATTATTGATATCTCGTAAGTTAGATCGGTATCAAGCCCTTTAGTATCGTTAAAAGCTTTTTTAGAGAATAGTATAAATTTATTAGAGATGGCATCAACTTTATGCGTATATCGATTGATAGGATCGGTAATTTTTATATAATTAAAATGATCACCTCTACAGTTATATGTTGCGATATGCTCTTTAACCGATAAACCTAAAGTATATATTTTATTGTTACTATATAGCATGGGAAGAGTAACAGAGCCGACATTATCAAGAGTTGAGTAACCTAATAAATTATCGAGTGAAAAGGTTTCGTTTAATCTTATATCGGCATCAATCAATAGTATATACTCTGAATTTAAATCAGTTATAATTGTATTTAACTTGTTAAGAGTTTCGGTATCATCTAAGTTAGTTGAAGAGGTTTTTGATTGAGATTTTGAAAACTCTATAATTTCATAGTTATCATAATTTATATTCTGTTTAATATTATCTATAACATTTTTATCGCTATCTTTTCTATTAGTAACAATGATTGAAACTTTAGGTTTTATGGTATTACGATATACTACATTAAATCTATTAATTTCATTGCTCTCAACATTTGCGTTAATATTATTACGTTTAAGATGTGCAGTTAATGCTTTAATAGATGCTTCAGTTGTGTATGATTTCGATGAGGCGTCAAGAGATGTAGACTCAGCATGCGCTCTCCAAAAATATAATATTTTAGGTATATGATAAATTTTACTACTGTTATCAACAACTCGTAAAAACAGATCGTAATCTTGAGAACCGTTATAATTACTATCAAAATGACCGATTTTATCTAATAAATCTTTTTTGATTACGGATAGATGAGTTATATAATTTAATGATCTTAGATAGAAGATATCAAAATCAGGTTTAGTTAGAGGAGCGACTAAATTATGTGGATAAGTTAAGGCTTCATCGCTATATATAAAATCAGGATCGTATTTATTTATAGCTTCAACAACTTCAAAAAGTGCAGATGTATGGAGAGTATCATCGTGATCTAATAAGGCAACATACTCACCTTTAGCGATCTTTAAAGCTTCATTACTATTATCAGATATACCTTTATTTTCATCAAGTTTTTTATACACAATTCTACTATCATTTAATTGATACTCTTTACATATAGCTTCAACCGTAGTGATAGTTGATCCATCAGCTAAAACAAGTTCAAAGTTTTTATATGTTTGATTAATAGAAGAGTTAAGCATCTCTTTTAGAAAAAGTTCAGGTGTGTTATATAGAGGAACGATTATACTTATAAGTGGAGTGATATTAAATTGATACTCCTCTTCATATTTTTTTCTTTCATCAGATATGTTATTATATATATCAGTTGATCTGTTAGTGAATTGAACTTTAATTTTATGAAAGGTAAGTAGCAGAGTATTGTAGACTCCGATCTCTTTCATTTTTTTATATATTCTAATAAGAACAATTTTGAAAAATTTCATAATCTATCTCCGACTGTAAATAAAGTATTAAGAGAAGTGATTTTAGCATCATCAGAATTTATATCAACTATAAGTATAGTACCACTTCCGAGTGCTACTTCTATATACTCTTTATCGGTGGATATGATCTCTCCAACTTCACCATATTTACCGTACCATTTATCTAGGTGTGCTGATACGATATAATATTTACAATCTTTATAATAGAAGAATGAGTTTTTATATGGATACCCGAATGAACGTATAAAATTGTATACATATATAGCAGATTGACTAAAATCAACTAGATGATCTTGATCTCTAATTCTTGATGTATATGATGCTAATTTATACTCTTGTATTCTCGGTGTAAATTCTGCAATAGTATTTATGTTATATAAGAAATTGACAATTTCATCACTCACTTTTTTCATGAATGTTGCAGGTATATCATCATGTTCTATCGGTATATTATTTTGATATATAATATCTCCAGCATCAATTTCGTCTGATTCTTTATAGATAGTTAATCCTGATATTTCTACACCTTTCTGTATCTGTTCGGTGATAGCAGAGTAGCCTCTATATTTTGGTAGAAGTGATGGATGAGTATGATATATAGGTATAGAGAGGTTATTCTCTAAATCTTTAAAAAATGATTTAGGCCAATCGATAGTTAATATGAAATCGTACTTAGAAAGGTTTTGAACTGATAGTAGAGTGTCTTTATTAGCGGTATCTATTATAGATATATTAATAAGATTAGAGTATGCAGAAATATCACCAGTATCTCTTTTCCTAAGTGAGTTTTTACGATTAGTTACAATATCAAAGTTAAGATTTTTACTGATCAGTTCTATTAGAGTGAGTTCCCCTAAGAGTCCAGATAGAAAGATAATCGGTTTCATAAACCAAGATAGTTGGTATTATCATTAAGTAGTTCAGAATATAGAGGTATCATACTCCAAGCATCAACTGCAGCGTATTGTATCTGTTTATCTGTTAATGTTTTCTTAGCCCAATTAGTTATTTGAGAACTTTTAAGTAGTTTTTTATTAAGATATCTAGCAACAAGTGATCTTGCATTACTTTTCTTAAATCCTTTAGATTTTGCTATCACCGATAGATCTGCGAAGTTTTTAGGTTCAATTTTTCTAGACAGTTCTTTAAGTTTTTTAATATCAGTTGTAAGTCCAAGTCCTATTTTTAATATAGAGTTACTATTAAGTATCTCAATTAAACCAGGATGGATCTTGCTTTTTTTGATTCTAAATAAGTAAACATTATCTTTAGTTGCTATTTGTACTAAAGCTATCGGAAAAGTTTGTCCTTTAATAAATGCAGGTCTTGATTCAGTATCAAAACCAACTTTTTCAGCAAGTTTTATCTCTTCGATATGTTGATCTATATCAGGATCATCAGCATCTAAGAGGTGTATATTTCCATCAAATGCAAGAGGTTCGAGTTCGTTAATGATATCATTAGATATATCCTCAAGATATCGCAGTTTGTTCTCAGAATCAGAGAAGCTTTTTGTCATGGCTTATTCCTATCGTTAAATAGCTGAAATAATGATATTACATTATCTTTAGATATCGCACGAATATTTTCATTTTTAATCGCTTCATAGATCTCTTTTCTATGTACAAAGATATCTCTTGGCGCATTGATCCCTAGTTTAACAGTTTTTCCGACAACATCAACAACAATGATTTCAATTTCATCACCGATCATTATACTTTCGTTATTTTTTCTAGATAGTATTAACATAATCAATACTCCTATGTAGCAGCAAAGAGAGATCTCTTTATCGGAAAAACATCATTATCAAGTATAATTTGTTTAGCAATTTTTTTATCTAAATTTATGATAAGAGGAGCTCTTAAATTTGCTGTAGATTTGGTTGGATCTTCAGGAATAACGACAATAGAAAAGATTTTCATATTTTCTATATCCTCAATGCTTAACACTTTCATTTCACGTTTAGGAATAGTTGGTTCATAATCTGTGAAAAATTTTGTAGCCTCTACAAGAATAAAACAGATGTCATTATTTTCTACGGACTGAAACCATATAAATGGATACGATGATTCATTAGAAATCAATAGAAATTCATTTAATTCATTAAAACCTAGTAGCGGAGAACAAAGAGTTACCACATCGTTCTCACTATACTCTATCTCTCCCAACTTAGCAGAGTTTATCTTTAGGATAGACATACACACCTCATAAAAAAATTGTTAATTCGCACATTTTACTGCTCTTCTATACAAAAAAGTTAAGTTACCTTAAAAAATCTATTAATGATATTTGGAACATTTTACTAGTGATCATTAAAGCTGTCTCATAAGCAGACTTAGCAAGTGCTTGATCAGTCATCGCAGCTGCAAGATCTTGTGGAGTTGATCCAAGGTAAGTTGATTTAGTTGTTTCATTTGCAGCAATCACAGTAGTATGGAAATTAGTTACAGACTCAGCTTTAGATAACTTACTACCAATTGCAGCTTCAGCTTTCAAGAGTTGTTTCTCTATTTGATCAAGATAGTCTATCTGTTCATCTATACCTGTTCCAACAGCTACATCGAAAGTATTTGTTGCGTTTAATGTTCCTTTGTTGAAACTTAGATATAAACCATCAGCAACATATGTAGATTCACCAGCAGTCCTTACGGTAACTTCTTGAATAGTTCCACCATTTTCTGATGCAACACGTATTTTTACCTCATCACCAGCTTTAGGAAAACCTAACGTACCATCATGATCGCTCTCAACAGATAAACTACTCATCATAGTAGGATCGGTTGTAAATGCTAGTTTTCCTTGATTATCAAGTTTTGCATCAAGCCCTGCAAGATCAGGATCTAATGCTATTAATCTATTGATCTCAGCAGTGAGAGCATCTTTAGTAGCATAATCTTTTTTATCCAACAGAATAGATTTGCTTCGTTGAGTACCATTTGAATCGATATAATTAAAAGTTAATGTTCTAGCTGCATCAGTTTTATCTGAAAGATCAGTATCAGGATTTTCAGAAGATGTAGCAGCTATCATAGTACCTGTATCAGAAGTTGTAATTCCTAACTCTCTATTACCGTATGATTCAGCAAGCGAACCTTTAGTTGCACCATTATAGTTATTGAATATTAATGCACCCGTATCTGGATCTAATTCAGCTTTAACTCTCCCTGCTGTAGAAGTAGTCAACTCTGCGTTAACAGCAGTTAGTAGCTCCTCTTTCGTAGCATATGTTGCAGGAGCAGGTAAAGTAATCCTTTTAGATGGGTTTGCAGGATCTCCTATATCAGTTATATAGAAATCTGTATCAGTTAACGTTAACGGATAACTGGTATCTGGTAACGGCTGATTTCTTAACGGCTCAAAACCCATGATGAAATTGCTTAAAACATTTTTATTTGCATTAGCTGGAAGTGCACCGAGGTTTTCTGTAAATGAGACTATTTTTGTTCCATCATTAGAATCCATCTTTATCTTTCCATTTTCAGAAATGAAGGTAATACCTTGATCTTTAAGTGCTGGATTATTATTTAGTTCTTTAACTATATATGCGTTAGTTGATGCAGCATCAGTTAATGGAGGAGAAGCTTGTGATAGATCTAGATCTATATTTACAGTTGAGCTTTTACCAGTAATATTATCATACATATTAACGCCGAACGATATTTCACTACCTAAATCATTAATTAGATTTTGATCGAAAGCTGTTGTACCAGATATTGAGTAAGACTCATTTTGTATATAGAAATCATCTTTAGTACCGTTTTGTAATGTTTCAAATGTCCAGTTATCGTTATAATTACCTTTATAAATTCCATCAAAGTATGGACTAGCAGTTGATCCAAGTGATGAGTTTGCCCAAGGATTATCTTTATTAAATAGAGTGAAACCATTTTCTGTAATATTATATTTTAAGGCATGTTCTAAATTCGTTAATACTCTAAATAAGTTATCGTTACTTCCATCATCAGAAACTTTCATTACACCAAACGATACTTTAGTATCATCAATAAGATCTATCTTAAATGATGTTGTTAAGGTTGTTTCAGGAGGTGTTGGAAATTGGTTATCATTAGGAGTAATTGTAACACCACTCGGTAAAGTTATCTCTCCACCAAGATAGTTATTAACTTTTTGGTTGTATACTTCAACGCCATTAATATCTTTAATAGAGATATGGACATTTTTAGTACCATCAACACCCACAGAGGTGGTCATATCAACACCCCAAGTAACATCCCCTTGTCCACGGTATTTTCCACCAATTACAAGATCGTTATCGATATTAGATTGAAGTCCAGACTCTGTTGAGTTTTGAAAGAAAGTTAATTTACTGTTTTCACCACTACGAAGATCTTTTACCTCTATCTTACCATTAACCAATGAAACTTTTGCAGTGTCACCGTATAGATCATTTAAGAACTTTATATAGTCGCCCATAGTAGTATTGTTATGTCCGGGAGTTTGTTTAATAGTTGGTATATCCGTCTGCATATCTTTAAAAGGTGGAACAGCATTATTATCGATATAAACGGTATTGATCTGAGTTGAGTCGTTAATATTGTTATTAACAACAGCAAATGATATATCAAATTTACCAAGATCGTTAGGATCAGAGCTATTTACAGAATTTAATGATGAAGATATATCACCTTTAAATCCAGCTGAATTAAGTGCAGATTGCAGTTCAAACTCTATGTCTTTCTTAGTAGGAGCAGTAGCACTATTAAGATTAACAGTGTATACTCCACCAGTTTGAGATAATGATACAGAGTTACTTCCACCAAATCCAGAATCTATAAGTTTTTGATTTATTATTTTTTCTTGTTCGGCAACTGTTTTACCGTTAAGTTCAGCAGAAGGAACTACAATATTTTTACCACCTATTGTGATATTGAAATCGTTTGTTCCGTTATATCCAGTAGTCGCTGAAACATCTGTAGTAGTTATAGGCCCTCTTGCAGGAAGATTTACAGAAACGGGTTTACCGTTAATAAAGAAATCAAACTTTCCACCAGCAGAGAAATCTACATTAGAGTGAGTAGTGCTAATATTTTCTATACCACTATTATTATATGTTGTTCCGAAGTCAAATTGAGTATCTTTACCTTCTGCAACTGTTACTCCACTTGTAAAACCTAAACTCATTCCTCCAGATCCTGATACAGCAAGTTGAACATTATCTCCTGCTTTGTTTGTGTAGAAAGATAATCTATCGCCATCAGAAGTAACTGTAACATCTTGTGAAAGATCTACTGTTTTTTTCTCTTCATCCCCAGTTGCTGGAGTAAAGTAACCACTATCAATCTGTTGTTCAATTGAGTTTTTAAAATCATTAAGTTCATCATATCCTTCAGCAGGAACATTTATAGAACCGATATATTCAGCGTTTTTTAACTGTTCTTGTACAGCTTCGGCTAATTTTTCAGCTGACTGATAATCTCCTTGAGGGATAACAACTTGATACATCTTATTACCGTATGCAACTTTTAAAGTTCTCTCTTCGTCACTTGTTTGTGTATGATCTAGTTTAGGATTAACAGGAGATACGATATTTGCAGAACCTATAGGTCTACCTTGACTATCTGTTCCAGAGACGTTCATAGAGTCGCCAGTAGCAAATTTATTTCCATCAAGATCAGCTAGCAGAGTTGAAAGATTAACTAATGAACCGTTAGCAGTTAACACTTTTGTTGATAGCAATGTCTTAAACGATTGCATAAAAATATCAGCACCAGGAGTGTTGATTGCAAGGTTTTGATCGTATCCTATCTGTGCTAATATAGATCCCATATCGCCAGCATAACTAACTTCAGATCCAGCTTTATAATTAAATCCAACAGTCATTTGAGTGTTTACATGTTCTTCATCAGGCATTTGAATTGAGAAACCTAAGCCAGTATTTACAACTTTACCTGGTTCATACTTAAAAGATAATGTAGTAGATGTAGCGTTACCTTTCTGGTTTGCTTCATCAGATCCATTAGAATCAAGAACAACTGGTTTCCCGTTAGAATCAACTATACTTACAGTTGCGATACCGTTAACAACACTTATATTAGTTTTATAAGTTCCAGAGGCTAGCTCTCCCATATCTGAAAACACAGGTTTAGTAGCTATACCGTTAGAGTCAAGCGAACTTGTTGATACATTCGATATCACGCTTCCACCACCTGAAAATGGAGGTACATCTGTTTGAAATCCACCAAATACATATCTACCAAGATAGCTATTATTAGCGTGTGCCATAAGACCATCCATTATCGATGCGACTTCTTTTGCCATAGCAGCTCTTGCATCTGCATCATTTGTTGCATTTGCACCACCAATTGCAAAATCAGCTTTAACTTGTTTAATTTTCTCTAAAGCATCTTTCAAAATTGTATCACTATTTGCGATCCAACCAGTTGCAGACTCACCATTCTCTTTAAACTGGTTAAGCTCATCAATCGTTCTTTGTATGTTATAAGCAGAAACATATCCCGATGCATTGTTTTCAGGCTTCAACAGATCTTGTTGAGCGTTAACTCTGTCCCCAGCTTCAAGCATACGAGCCAATGAGTTACCTATTGAGCTATTGTACTTCATCGACATCATGTTAAATGTAATTCTCATATTTTATACCTTTATACCTTTATGTATTAATTTATTACTTTATTATTTATCCCTATTCATTAGCAGTTTATTAATCCATTATTAATAAACTAGTTTAAGCACCTAAACCGTTTACGACAGTATTAATCATCTCATCAATAACATTTATATATCTTGAATTTGCTTCAAAAGTTCTTTGAAATAGAGTCATGTTGGTTAATTCTTCAAACTCACTTACACCTCTAACACTTTCATTTCTCATAACACTTTGCTGATATGATAACTCTTTAGTTTTCGTAAAAGTGTCAATTTGTGATTTATCAGAGGCTAGTACACCTATAAAGAAACCGTAAGCCTCACCAAGTGTTCTACCAGATGTTCCATCTAAAGATTTGAATTGTAGTCCTGCGATAGCTTTTGCAATACTATTATCACCTGGTGCACCTGATGAACCTGTTGCTATATATTCTGGATCATTTTGTATCAATGCAGATATATCGATATCTTTTGCCGATGTACCTGAAAAGAATGCATTTAGTCCAGCTGCTGCTAAAAAGCCTGATGTATCTGCTGAGAAACCGAATGTGTTTCCTGATGTAGAAAATATATCTATTCCATTATCTTCATTGATAGTAGATCCTAACATACCACCTGATGCTGTATTTATTTTACTAGATATCGAAGCTAATGTATCTGATGCAGGATCAACATCAATAGTTACAGTATTTATAACTGCACCTGAGTTATCGTAAACATCGATTGAAAACGATCCTTTAGAAATATCAAACGGTAGCTTTCCAGCTACATTATCGAATGGTAATATAGAGTTACCGACAGAGTTAGAACTTGTTATTTGATCGAAACGTAGTAATCCTTGTCCTACTGCATGTACTTTATTTGTTTCACTTATAAGTGCTCTTGCAAGAACATCAAGTTCTCCAAGATATCCTTCTAAAAGTTCATCTCTAGTTTTGATATCTCCAGCCATAGATCCACCGATTAGACTATCAGTAATATTAGTCGGTTCGGCATTACTTATAGTACCTACTCCTAAAACAGGCTTGAAGTATATATCAATTGATCCATCTTTGTCAGGATTAGGTTTAGCTTCAAGCAGATGAGATGTATCTCTATCAACAACAACTTGTCCACCTATAAATACAGTTACCTGTCCGTTTTCGCTTTCATTAGTAGTAACTGTTGCAAATGTTGAAAGTTGATCTAGGAGAAGATCCCTTTGATCTCTTAAATCATTTGCGGAGCCACCACCTATTTCAGATGTCATAATAGATGCGTTTAATATCGCTATGTTAGCGGTGATATCATTGATCTGTTTAACATTACTGACAAGTCTTATATCTATGTTATTTTGTACTGCTTCTATTGATCCGTATCCTTCTCTTAACTGTCTTGCAAGAGTTTCAGATTGCTCTAATAGAGCATATCGTTTTACGGCAGCTTCATCGGTATTATCAGGAGATGTTGAAGAAAGTTCTTGCCAAGCCCCAAAAAATTTTTTCAATGGATCACCTAAACCAGCACCAGGTTCTAACTCGTTAAAGTATAACATTGCTTCGCCTAAACTATTTTGCATAGAACCAAAATAATTATAAGAAGAACTTTCTCTTCTTACAGCTTTAGCTAATAGATCGTTATGTGCTCTTTCAATACCAGTTACTTCAACACCAGTTCCCATAGGTCCATAGACTGTAGGGCGTGGTTGTTTTGATTGGATACTAACCATTTGTCTAGAATATCCAGGTGTTCTCAAGTTATTTAAGTTATTACCAACGACATCCATAGCAACTTGAGAAGCCATGATACCAGACACGCCAGTGTATAACATTCCAAAAAGATTACTCATAATAAAAGACTCCTTACACTATAAATTCACATCAGCCCATTATATGGACAGAAGATGCAGAGTTGTTTGACTTTTTTTTATCATAAGTGTTGCTAGAAAGTATACCTAGCTGTGTGTATAGATCATTCATAACTTTTATATTTGTTGAATAAAGAATTTTTAACGCGATAGATTCGTTATTAATTCCAACGACTATCTTGTCGAACTGTTTTTTAATATCAATTAGTTCATCTTTATCTTCTTCAGGAGCAACCTTTATAATAGCAGACAGAGTATTATCATGAGCATTTAATTCAGTTTTCACTCTCTCGGCTAGAGATTTTCTAGCTTCCTCTAATACCCTTTCTTTATTGATAAGTTTCTCTTTTTTTGCTAAAAGGCTGTTTGTTTCAGTAAAATTCCATGAGACTATCGCATCTTTCTCTTTAGCTAACACGTCAATGATATCTGTGTATAAAGAAATTTGCGATCTGAGTAACTCTTTTAGAGTATTGATTGATGCCATAATTCAGTACCTCCTCTATAATGATAGAAAAGACTCTGGATTTAAATGACCATAAATAAGTAGAAATATTTTAGATAAAGTTTAATTTAATAATCGTTCAAAGAAACTTTATTTACAATACTCTCAGCGATATTTTTACTAGAAACATTATATGTTCCGTTAGCAACGCTCGTACGTAACTCATCAATAAGCGCTTTGCGTGGATCGGGCATATCTTTAAGTTGCTGTACCATATCTTTGAGAAGTTTGCTGTTAGCTGAGAGCTGTACCGTATCTGTCGTAGTTGCTTGTGTAGCTGGTTTTGACTCAGCAGTACTGTAAGCGTTGCTATTTTTAGACGATACATTTTTAGAAGATGAGTTAGCGGTATCTTTACGTATAAAAGGCAGGTTGTTGTTAATCTTCATATCTACTAAATCCTCTCTAAAATAATCTCTACAAACATTTGTGAATAGAGTGTAAGTATATTATAATTTCAAAATCTTATCAATTAAAATATCTTGCATACTATCAACAAAAATTACTAACACGTTTAACTTATTTATAATCATAACCATTTTCTTTTCTGGTCATATTTACTTAATACTATATTTTAAATTCAATAATGAGTCTTCTGCTTTCAAGGACTCCATTTCTTTTAATTTATTAACTGATTGACGGTTATCTTGAGTAATATCCTTACCGATATCTTTGCTATTAGGTTCTCTAAGTCCACTATATTCATCTGTTGTATCGACAAGGTATTGATATAATGAGTTACCAAGTCCAGTATCAGGTGATTTAGTGATAAGATCTACATATTCGTTATCTAACATTTCAGTAAATATATCTTCAGCATTACTTTTTTTAACTAGCGTTGATTCAAACGATTCAGATGCTTTTCTCATTGTTTTCATCATCATAGATAGAAACATACCTTCAAATGCAGCAGTTGCTTCTTTAAGTTCGCTCTGTTTTTTCTGATCGTTAACACTCATTGCTTTATCTGTACTATTGCTACCTAAATCTAATAAATTTTTATTGTTCCCATTAATAACCATTACATAACCTCCAGATCGGCATACAGTGCACCAGCAGATTTAACTGCTTGCAATATTGATATCAAGTTTCTAGGAGAAACTCCTAACGCATTTAATGTTTTAACAAGATCAGATATCGTTACAGCTTCAGGCATCATCATTACTCTAACCTGCTCAGTTGCAGGATTAGGATTATCAGGCTGAGGCTGTAAAGGTTGATCTATATCAGCAGTTGGAGCTTTTCTAATATCTAACTGATCAGATATTGTTATACTAAGGTTACCGTGTGAAATAGCTATTGCACTTATCTTCACATCAGAACCCATAACAACAGTTCCAGTTCTTTCATCTATAATAACTTTTGCAAACGCTTCAGGTTGAATTTCAATATTTAGCAATGAACTCATGAAGTCGTAATATCTAGGCTCAAACTCTGCTGGTATAGCGATTTTTATAGTTGATGGATTTTCTATTCTTGCAATATCCACACCTATAAAACTATTAATAGCAGATTTAGCTTGTACAACATCTGCAATACCTCTTCCAGAGAAAGAGATGCTTATAAAAGATGTATCCATAACGAATTCAACTTCTTTCTCCACAGTAGCTCCACCTGGGATTACTCCAACAGTAGGATGATTTTCAACACCATCTTCACTCGTACTGTTTAATCCACCTATAGATAAAGGCCCTTGTGCAACTGCATAGACTTGTCCGTTAGCAGCAGCTAAAGGAGTTAGAAGCAATGTCCCACCCTCTAATGATGATGAATCGCCAACTGATGATATCGTAACATCTATAAGTGAGCCTGTTTTAGCAAACGGAGGAAGTTTAGCTGTAACCATAACAGCTGCAACGTTTTTAACACGTACATCGTTTTGAGGAACAGTAATTCCTAATCTATCTAACATATTCACTAATGATTGAATAGTGAATTCAGTACCTTGTTTATCACCAGTACCGTTAAGACCTGCAACAAGACCGTAACCAAACAATTGGTTATTTCTTATGCCTTCAACCGATGCGATATCTCTAAGCTTAACTCCAGCTGAGGATTGAACAAAGGAAATAACAATAATAATAAAGGTAAAAGCTATCAATCTTTTAAACATTGCACATCCGTTATAAAATAATATGGATTAGCAAGCAATTATTATGCCATAGGGTTTAAAAATAGCAATTAGAGAAAGATACAATTAGCTGTTTTAATAGATATAAGTCGATAGGATAGATAAAATATTGAACTATTCTATATTAAGGAGAAGAACGAACTGTAGTGTCCTAGATAGTTTAAATATAGTAATAGTTAGAGTGATGTTGATGATATAATAGTGAAAAGATTGAGTATTATATATATAAATATGAATGAAGTTGATGATTTTTAACATTAAACATTGTATGAGTAGTGATAAATATATTGCACAGATAAAAAAAATATATAACGATTATAAAGTTATTTAAAGCTTAATATTATAGAGTAATTAAATTGAATGGAGTTTAAATATTTGAGAATTTACATAAAGTTACCTTTATTATGGTACAGATAACTTTATATAATAATTTTAAATCTATACAAGTTACAAATTATTCAGATTCACTGTATCCGAATTTAAACGATAGTTGCATAGCTGTTTTTATAAGTAGAGGAGCGATTTCGTTAACTATACGTTCATTACTCATTCTAACTTTAGGAGCAGAGACTCCGATACCAGCAGTTGCTTTGCCCATAAAATCCATTACAGGAACGGCAACGCAGACAACATCTTTTTCGAACTCTTCGTTATCAATAGCGTAACCACTGTCTCTTATGACATCTAATGCTTTTATAAGATCGGTGATTGAATTAACGGTATTTTCAGTAACGGATTGAAATCCATCTCTAAACAGAATTTCTATCTCTTGATTATCTAACTTAGATAGCTGTGCTTTACCGATAGCTGTTGCATAAGCGTGTCCTATATGTCCAACACGAGGTTTAAGTCTAATAGGTTTAGATGTGTCTACCATGTTTAGATAAACAACTGTACCGTTATCAACTATACCAACGTAAGAGGACTCATCAAGAATATCAGTAATCTCTTTAAGATAAGGGTAGCTAATTTCAGCTATGCTTAATTTTTTGATATATGTTTGAGCTATTTGAAAAGTTTTAACACCTAATGTAAAACTACCATTATTTTTATTGTACTCAACATAGTCAAACTGCTCAAGCGTAGCTAGTAGCTTAGATGTGTTACTTTTAGTTAGTGCTAATCTGTCGCTTATTTCAGAGAGTGTGAGTTCATGCTCAAACTCTCCCAGTAATTCTAAAATAGCGATAGTGTTACTTACAGCAAAAACTTTGTAATCTGTTTTAGCTCTTTTAATGCCATTTGAATCTTTTATCATATTATTTTATTGCTCTCTTTTTAAAACGCTGTAATATTTTTATCATTAATACTATTCTTCTGTCAACAATAATTTAGATTGTATTCATATTATAGTTGTTATTATCGAGAAGAAAACCTATAATACCATCGTAGTTATCTAAATATAGTTGAAATAAATTGTTATGAGGGTTAAAAATGAGTTCAGTGGTATATTTTTCTTCTATGAAAAGCAAAAATCATAAATCTCCATTAAATAAGATCAAAAAATTAGCAAATAGAGCTGGAATAACAGATCTATATGAAAAAGATGAGATAGTAGCTCTTAAAGTTCATTTTGGAGAGTTAGGTAACACAGCTTTTTTACGTCCGATATTTTTACGTCCTATTTTAGAGACGTTAAATAGAATTAAAGCGAAACCGTTTTTAACAGATACGAATACATTATATACAGGTATGCGTACAAACTCAGTAGATCATCTTCATAACGCTATGCTTAACGGATTTAATTACTCTACATTACAAGTTCCAGTTATAATTGCAGATGGATTAAGGGGTGAGAATAGTATTAATCTACCTATTCCAAACGCTATGGTATGTACAGATGCGAAGATCGCAACAGATATTGCAAACGCAGATAAATTATTTGTAGTCTCACACTTTAAAGGACATGAGATGACAGGTTTCGGTGGAGCTTTAAAAAACCTTGCGATGGGTTGTGCATCAAGAGAGGGTAAGATGGATATGCACTCAGATGTAAGACCGTCTGTTAATCCTCATAAATGTACAGCTTGTGGTAGATGTAAGATTGTTTGTAATTGGGGAGCTATTAAGATATCTAAGACAGCGACGATTGATGATAACTGTACAGGTTGTGCTAAATGTATAGCTACTTGTCCTGAGACGGCTATTCAATCTGATTTTGATGTATCGTGTGATAAGCTTCAGCAGAGAATAGTTGAGTACGCAGCAGCCGTTCATAACCATTATAAAAAACCTCCTATTTACATAAATCTATTAACATCTATCGTTCCAGCGTGCGACTGTCATGATGGCAACGATGCTCCTATGATCCACGATATAGGATTTATGTCATCGACCGATCCAGTAGCGATAGATAAAGCATCGTATGATATTATAAATCAAACAGCGGGCAAAGATTTATTTCAAGAGGCGTGGCCTCATCTTGATCCAACAGATCAGTTCACACACGCTGAAAGAATTAAGTTCGGAAGTTTAGAGTATAAATTAGTTGATATTGATAAGTAATAGTTATAGAATGGATCTGTAACAAAGTTTTGTGATTATAAAGTTATATTATCTAGCAGTAGTATCTACTAGAAAGTTTATATATTTTAAAGAGCTGAGTAAGACCAGTTCAAAGTATCTAAAAACTATTTAGGTACTTATTTGTAGTGTACATGTTTTCCCAAATAAATATCCCTCACGAGTTAGCTACTCATGAGGGATATTTATATTAAGATTAAATATTTATAATCTTATAGTCATAAAATAGAACGATTAAACTAGTCGATAAATATAAACCCTACAATTAAGAATAGAGGTATAAGTATCGCTATCGACCATACCATATATCCAAAGAATGAAGGCATTTTAACACCTTGATTTTCAGCTATTGATCTAACCATAAAGTTTGGAGCGTTACCGATATAAGTGTTAGCACCCATAAATACCGCACCCATGCTTATAGCAAGAAGTGTAGATGATTTCTCTGTCATAAGCATCTGAATATTTGCAGGATTTGCAACATCTCCTGCAGCTGTTGTAAAGAAAACTAAGTATGTAGGAGCGTTATCAAGGAAACTTGAAAGTATACCTGTTATCCAAAAATACATTAGATTAACTGGATTACCGTTCTCATCACTTATCATAGATACAACGCTTGCTAAACCACCGCTCTCACCAGCTTGTAATATTTTAAGTGCTGGGATCATAGTTATAAATATACCGAAGAACAGTTTTCCAACTTCAAGAATAGGTTCCCAGTTAAATCCGTTTAATTCTCTACTCTCTTTTCTAGTAAGTTTAAGAGATAGCGATGCAAGAATTAGTAATAGAACTAATCTTGTCAACTCATTTAAATACATAGGCACATGATAGATAGAGAAAGCGATCGGCGCATTATCAAAAATAGATGCATCAATCGGTGCAGACGGATCTGGTTTCCATACACCACTTATAACAACTGCAAAGATAACTCCAGCTATCAGAAGAAAGTTGATTGAACCTTCAAGTCCAAGTTTCTCATCGCCACTACTTTCTGCAACGGGTTTACCTTCTTTTTTGTATAAAATTGTATCCATGATAAAATATACTATAAACAATATTATAAGAGTAAACAGCATAGGTAGGAACATATGTTTTAATGTCCAGAAGAAATCTACACCTTTAAGGAAACCAAGAAACAGTGGAGGATCACCAACAGGTGTTAATGAACCACCGATATTTGCAACAGTGAATATAAAGAATACAACTGTATGCACTTTATATTTACGATGAGCATTAGCTCTAAGTAACGGTCTAATAAGCAGCATAGCTGCTCCAGTTGTTCCCATCCAACTTGCAAGCACTGCTCCGATCACAAGGATTAGAGTATTTACAATAGGTGATCCAGATAGAGAACCTTTAAGTCTAATTCCACCAGATATAACAAATAGTGAGAATAATAGAATAAGGAACGGAACATAATCTATAAGTAGAATATGTATAACTTCGTACGCAGTTATAGAAATACCGTGTACAGCAGTAAACGGAACGATAAAGATAGCTGCCCATGCAACAGATATTTTTCCATAGTTATGGTGCCAGAATTTAGCAAAAAGTATAGGACCTAAAGCGATTGATAGAAGCATACCAACGAATGGGATAATCCATAAGCTAGAGAGATCTGCTCCACCAATATACCATGCATCACCTACTGCTGAGGCTGCAAACGACATTTTCGGAATGAATGCTAATAATGATACGAATATTAGAAATTGAATTTTACGCAAAATATCCTCCTGAGATAGTTTTTTGTTTGTTTTGTTTTTGTTATTACATATAAAAATCAGTTAAATAAAATAAATAAACGGTTTTTTATAATAGTTATGTATCTTATTTAATTTATAACTTAGTTTCTTTATTTTAGGTTTAACTTGAAGATATCAATATTTACATATATATAGAACATAAGGTGCTATACATACATATGGAAATATTACTTTAAGAGATCATTTTCACCATATATTATAATCGACTAAAACAGAAATATATTAATAGCTAAGTATCAAATTATCGAGTATCTTTCTTTCTGTTTAGCGACAGTTGTAACTACATTAAAGTTCTGAAAACAGCTCTCTGCGTATTTTTGTACAATTTCGTAGCTGTTACAATTTTCAGAAACGTGTACAAGTACAGCTTCTTTCAATTTTTTCATACTCAACTTACAAATAAGGTTATGAGCATCTTCATTTGATAGATGTCCAAAACTTGATGCAATTCTTGTTTTCAAGAAATTAGGATACTCAGAATTTTTCAATAATTCAGGATCATAGTTTGATTCAAGTATAATCATTTCAGTTTCTTCTACGGCCTTGTATATATAGTCAGATATAATTCCGACATCGGTTAAATAGCTTATATCGACATCATCAAACTTAAATCTATATCCGAAAGGTTCGACGGCATCATGTTTAATTCTAAAAGGTTTAACTGAGAAGTCGTTAAATGTTACTTCAACATCTGCATCCATTGCATAGAAGAGATCTTCATCGAATCCATTTTTTATAAGTCTTTCAACAGTTTTTGTTGATGAGTATATTTTAGGAGAGTATCTGCTTAAAAACGGTTTCATTCCAGCGATATGATCGCTATGTTCGTGAGTTACGAATAGTATAATTTCATCGATATCAAGCTGAGAAAATCCAGCCTCATCGATATTATCATCGATAAATTGTTGTATCTGATTAAGTGGCAGTCCCATATCAACAAATATAAGCTTCTTGCCTAACCTAAAAACAGATGAGTTTCCAGAACTTCCTGATGAGATTATATCGTACTTTAAATTCATATTATTTTATCTTTAACTTTTATCTATCTTTATATTTAACAACTTTATAATTAGTAGAGCATTACTGCGATACATTTCAGTTGTTGAGATTAACGGATAGTATTGACATTATGAGTTAAATAGTCAAGTTATAATAATTATACAGTTAAATAATAGAATTAGATTAGGTTAATAACTATAAAGTTTTTGCTAGGTTTTATACTTTTAATATTAATAAAGATAGTGATAATGATTGGTGTTGTGATCATAAATTTGGTTACGATAATAAAACAGCTCATTCTTTTCTTGACAGATGTGCTATTTTTTGAGAAAATCACAGTGAATAACTATTGAACGGTTATTTTGTTACTGCTATAGAAGTATGTTATGTGCACGATATGCTTCTATGATACGGTAGTGTTTCGACGACTATCTACTGTATCGGTTTTTATTTGCTATTCTTTAGACTATTTTTATGGAAAACTTACGGATAGTCGTTTTAGGGATAATTTTTGCATTTAGGTGCAACGCTAACCAGAAGGGTAGGCTTTTACACGAGTAGCGTTATAGATAATAAATATCGTAAGGTAAAGACTTAGCAGTTTTTTTTTTGACAATTCGATCTTATTAATAGCAAAACATTTGCGTTGAGGGTGATTAATTGAATACTGTAAACAAATATTGTGATAACTCTATGGTTAGTAGGGTTACACACAACGGACAGAATTTATCAAACGATGGTAAAAACCTTCTAGCTCGTAATGAGAGTGTGGTTGATGATAGCAAAAAAGTTAATATGACTGTCAAGACTCCTGTTCAGAAAGCAGTAGAAGAAGTTTATGATAGATATGACACATCTGGTTTTTATAATAAAATCAAGTACAACAAAGACTTGAATATATATATCAAGTATAAGGTAGATATATCAAGTAATCAGAAGGTATCACAATTTCCAACAGAGCAACAGATAAACCTTATGCAAGTTAAGAAAAACATTATGAACATCTACCTTTAGAAGTTGGACTATTCAAGTGAGGCGTTAAAGTTGGATATTAGAAGTTAATCTGTTAAGTTAGACGTTAGAAACTAAGCATTAGAAGTTAATCTGCTAAATTAGACGTTAGAAATTACAGCCATATAACATAATTGTTACGTTTATGATTATTACGGTGTTAAAATATTAATAATGTTCAGCTCAATTCAATTGATATAAATATATAACTAAACACTAATACACTTATCTTGAAATTATCTATATAATTTATGAGTGATTATAATATAAATCTATACTACTCTAATTTTCCTTCTCTAAAACTTTCTTTCTATGTATCTATTTATCCATTAACCTTTTCTACTAAAATATGCAAGTTTGATCGATCTTAAAATCAGCATAAGAATAAACATCACTATAAAATAATCGCCAGTTGAACCGATCATACAACCGAAATATGCAACAACAGGAGATTTTATTTCAGGCTCGCTAATAGCGTTATTTCCGTATGCGTCATCGAACTCGGTTTGTGCTTCTACAGCAGTTGCTCCTCTACCAGTGAGCGTTACACGATGAGTGGTTCTAGTATTATTTAAATGAGTTATATTAAACGCACTGTTGTAATCCATATAATTTGTAGGTGTAAATATAAAGGCTAAATTACAACTCTCACCTTGTTGAAGTATAGTTGATGAACTACAACTTGTATGAGTTTGATTAAGTGAAAATATTTCATTATCGTTAAATGTATGATTAAACATCAAACTTCCACCACCTGCGTTTCTAATATTCACTTTAACTATGTTAGAGATTGTAGAGGCTTCAGTTTTATTAAAATTAATATTATCTTTATGAACAATCATTTTTCCAGGAGATGTATCGTTGAATACCGTTTTATCAGCTACAGTATTGTATCTAACAATATTTACATTATTATCATTTTTATTAGGATTAGCTAATACAGTGTATTCTGGTATAAGTCCACGTCCACCGTATGCAAACCCTCTATGGAACTGTACAAACGGAGTGTATATTGAGTTTTTAACACCTCTAATTCTATAGTATTGATATGTGTATCTAGTAGCATTAGGAATTTTATCGTAATATGTGTTAACTCCAGCAGGCAATCTATCAAGTAATCTAAAATCATCAGAGTGTTTAGATTTAGCCCATATCTCTGTTTGAGCAGTTTCATCTATATTCCAGCTTAATCTAACTGAAGCGTTTGTTTTATCAACTTTATCAACTTTAAAATTTGATGGAGAAGCGTAGAGTGCATTTGTGTTAAACGTTAATAATTTATTTAGATCAAGTACACCGTTCGCCATAGAGAACAGTTCTTGTTCGCTAGATACAGCAACAGTTGCAGAGTTCACAATAATCTGTTCAATTTGAGCAGGTGTAAGGTAAGGTTTTAGCGATAGAAGTAAAGCAACCGATCCAGCAACTATAGGTGTCGCCATTGAAGTTCCAGATTTAAAGTTATATGAATTAGACTCGCTAGATGAATTATGACTTTTAACTGTGCTTATGATACCACTTCCAGGTGCAAAAATATGTACAGATGTTTTGCCGTATGATGAGGCAGCCGAACCATCAACACTCCATACAGATCTTTTAGAACTACTATTAGATGCACCAACAGAGATCAATCCTCTAAGAGGATACGCAGTAGGGTATGATGGTTGCCAGTCGTTATTACTATTCTCATTTCCAGCGGCAGCAATAACAACAATCCCGTGATCGATAGCTTTTTTTACAGCATCGTATTCAGCTTGAGACGCATGATTTATATCTCCACCTAGTGATGCGTTAATAACTCGAACGCCTCTATATATAGCGTAATCTATCGCTTGTATAATGTTAGATATATTACCTGTACCTGTACTATCTAACGCCTTAGCAGAGAGTAGTCGTACACTCCAAGCAACTCCAGTTGATCCGATACCGTTATCACCTTCAGCACCGATAATCCCACCAACATGAGTTCCATGTCCATGATCGTCGTAACCCATGTTAATACCTGTTCTTTGATTGATTGTATCTGTTCCGTTATTGTAAATATTAAACCTAAGATCTTCATGTCTAAAGTCCATTCCAGTATCCATAACAGCAACGGTAACATCAGGAGCAGTTGAGATTATATCCCATGCTTTTTCAGCATTAATACCTCCATTTTGTTTAAACTGATAGTTTGTTATAGATTGATTAGTTCTATAGTAGTAATCGTTAGGTAGAGTTTCCATTGTTCGAACAACATAATCTGGGTGTATGTACTCTACATTATCGTTTGATCTCAATAGATCTATCACTTGATCGCTACTTTCAACATTGATAAGAAATGTATTATCTGTTAAATATATGGGTATAGCTAGAGTACTAGTTGATACAAGTTTATTATTAATATCTAATATTGATGCCATCGCTGCGACGCCATTTTTATATTTTACTATTAGCTGTTCGCCACTATTTTTAGCGTACGCATTTTTAATTACTAGCACATTTATAGTTAATATTATAATCACAATACTTACTGTTATTTTTTTCATAAAACACCTTATTGTAACTAAACTAACCGTTAGATTAGCTCAGAGCATTGATATAATTAAAATGAAAACCTACTATTTTAATTATAAATTTAATTAAGATGATTTTATGAAGTTGTTTAAGTATCGAAAGATTGTAGATATAATTAGATATGCAATATTCTTGTTGGGTAAGGCGATTATGTGCCTTACCTTGATAAAGTGTATTCTTAACTTTATAGATAGTTTAAATCCACTATCACAGTTATATAATTTAATCGAAAATTATATAATTAAAGTCCACTAGCTAAATATTCTATATTTATTTTAAACCTAAACTTACAAAACAAATCTATATTAATTTACTACCCAGACACAATGTTTAATTACAATTATCACATATATGCTGGATATTAAAAGTTAATCACCATAACTAATAATTGGATGATATAGCATTTTTATATATCAACAATAAAAAAAATATGGTAAATAAGATTTTGATATTAGTTAATAGATAGATAAGGTGGTAGGTATAAATGTTTTCTTTTAAATTAGATAAAGAGGATAAAAATAGTTCAGCTCGAGCAGGCACAATAACGACTCCACATGGAGAAGTTCATACTCCGATGTTTATGCCCGTAGGTACAGTCGGATCGGTTAAAGGTATAGCACCAGATGATCTAAATGCTATCGGTGCAGAGATAATTTTAGGTAACACATATCACCTTCATTTGCGTCCTGGCGAAGATACTGTTGCATCGTTTGGAGGGTTAGCTAAGTTTAATTCATGGAATAAACCTACATTAACAGATAGTGGAGGGTTTCAAGTATTTTCCCTTGCGAAACTTAACTCTATAAAAGAAGAGGGAGTTTCCTTTAGATCACATCTTGATGGTAGTAAATTATTTTTATCTCCAGAAACATCAATCGGTATACAAGAGAAGATCGGTGCAGATATAATGATGGCGTTTGATGAGTGTCCACCGTATCCATCAGAGCATAGCTATATGAAGAGTTCTGTTGAGCGAACAACAAGATGGGCTAAACGATGTTTAGATGCAAAGACAAGAGATGATCAAGCACTTTTCGGAATTGTTCAAGGTGGTATATATGATGATCTTCGTACGCAGTCAGCGTCGGATTTGTTATCTATGGATTTCAACGGTTACGCAGTAGGTGGAGTTGCAGTTGGAGAACCAGTTGAGGAGATATATAGACAAACAGAGTTTACAGCAGGATTGCTACCTAAAGATAAACCTAGATATTTAATGGGTGTCGGCACACCAGAGAATATTATTAATTGTATCTCACACGGCATAGATATGTTTGATTGCGTAATGCCTACAAGAAATGCAAGAAACGGTATGTTATTTACATCAAGTGGTAGAGTTAATATAAAGCGATTAGAGTTTAAATTGTCTGATGATAAGATTGATGATGAGTGTGATTGTTATACATGTAGAACTTTTAGCAGGGGCTATTTAAGACATCTATTTACGGCAAAAGAGATCCTTGCGTATAGATTAAATAGTATCCATAATTTACATTATTACATTTCTCTTGTAAAAAAATTAAGATATGCTATACTAAGTGGCGATTTTATTAATCTAAAACGCGAGATTTTATCTAAGTATAATAACAAATAGCGAGGTATAGATATTATGTTTTTTGATACAGTGGCATATGCACAAGAGGTAGCACCAGCGGCTTCAAAAGCTAGCTTATTCAGTTCTTTCCTTCCTTTGATACTAATATTTTTTGTATTTTATTTTTTCATCATTAGACCTCAACAGAAGAGACAGAAAACTTTAGTTGCGATGATCGATGCTTTAAAAGCAGGAGATGAAGTTTTAACAACATCTGGTATTTATGGAACGATCTCATCAATAGTAGATACAAATACATTTTTATTAGAGATAGCGCCTAACGTAAAAGTTAAGATGGCAAAAGGAAGTATCGGTTCTAAAGTTAATCAAGATATTGGTACAGGCGATCAATCTACTATAGCTACACCTAAAAGCTCTAAAGATAAACCTTCATCAGTAATCTCAAAAAAAAGCAGTAAGTTGTAGGCTATTATGAACCTTAAATTTCGTTGGATGTTAATAATATTAGTTGTTGTTGTTTCTATGGTTGCAATATACCCTATATCAAGCAAGATAAAGTTAGGGCTTGATCTTCAAGGTGGAATGCATGTAGTTTTAGGTGTAGATACGGAAAAAGCTTTAGAAGCAAGAGTAGATCTTATAACTAGACAGCTTCGTTCAGAGTTTAAAGATGAGGCGATCGGTTTCGCTTATGTTCAAAAAAGTGGCAAAGATGCGATTGCAGTATCATTAGATAACGGTGCAGATAGAGATAAGACAGAAGAGTTTATGGGTCTAAACTATCCATCTTTCACAGATGTATCATTTAATCAAACAGGTAATGTGTTAACGTTTAAAATGAGTTCAGATGAGATCAAGCAGGTCAAACTTTTAGCAGTCGATCAATCTATAGAGGTTGTTAGAAATAGAATAGATCAGTTTGGTGTATCAGAACCGTTAATTCAACGTCAAGGTGATAACCATATATTAGTTCAACTTCCAGGTATAACAGATGCTGAAAGAGCGATTAATCTTATCGGTCAAACAGCACAACTTAAATTTCATTTAGTTAACGATCAGGTTGATCCAGCTACAGTTGAAATCTCTGATCTTGGGTTTGATGATGTTATAATGTACTCTAAACATTTAGAGAAAGGAACTGGTAAAGTATTGTCAACAGAACCTTATGTTATAAAAAGTGAAGCGATCTTAACAGGTGATTATCTTATAGATGCTGAAGTTAGAATATCTCCAGAATTTAACACTCCATATGTATGGATTAAGTTTAATCCTACGGGATCAAAATTATTTGAAGAGATCACAGGCAGTAATGTAGGTAAAAGATTAGCTATCGTTTTAGATGACAATATCTATTCAGCACCGAACTTAAAAGAGAAGATAGCAGGTGGAGAGGCAAGTATAGATGGTTACTTTACCTTAGAAACAGCAAGAGATTTAGCGATTGTACTTCGTGCAGGATCACTACCAGCTCCAGTTACGATATTAGAGAATAGAACTGTTGGTCCATCACTTGGTGCAGATTCTATTCAAGCAGGTTTAAGAGCTTGTTTTATCGGTTTAATAGCAGTAATGCTTTTTGTTGGTATATATTATAGATGGTCAGGCGTTGTAGCAAATATAGCTTTACTATTTAATCTACTTATATTATTAGGCGTGCTAGCGTTGTTTCAAGCGACATTAACACTTCCAGGGATCGCAGGAATTCTATTAACATTAGGGCTAGCAGTTGATGCGAACGTTCTTATATTTGAAAGAATACGAGAAGAGATGAGACAAGGCAGAACAGCACTTAACGCGTTAGAGATCGGATATGAGAAAGCGTTTTGGACGATCGTTGATGCGAATGTAACATCATTAATAGCAGCTGTTGTTCTGTTTCAATTTGGAACAGGTCCAGTTAAAGGGTTTGCCATAACGTTAACAGTAGGATTATTAGCATCTATGTTTACGGCGATATTTGTAACAAGAACAATTCTTACAGAGTTTGTAATAAAAAGAAAAGTTAAAACTTTATCTATCTAATTTATTGGATAGTTTAGGAGAGCATAATAGAATGTTTGAGATAGTTAAACGAAATACGAAAATAGATTTCATGGGATACACAAAGTTTTACTTTATTTTTTCAGGTATCTTAATATTGGGTACGATAGCCCTTTTTTTTGCAAAGGGTTTTAATTACGGTGTTGATTTTTCAGGTGGAACGGTAGTACAGGTAAGATTTTCTAATCCTCCATCAGTAGATCAGATGCGAACGGTACTTGATAAATCAATTGCTGGACAGGTGAGTATCCAGAATTTTGGCGAAACAACAGATTTTCTAATAAAGGTTGAAAATACTGATGAGGCACTTCAAGTTGTTTCAGATAAAATTCAAACTATATTAATAACATCATTTGAAGAGTCAGGCACGGTAGAAATTCAAAGAGTTGAACAGGTAGGTCCACAAGTTGGTAAGCAGTTAAAACAGCAGGCGGTTTTTGCGGTTATCTATGCTATCATAGGGATACTATTATATGTTGCTTTCAGATTTGAGTTTCTATATGCGTTCGGATCGATCATAGCATTAGTACACGATATAGTTTTAACGATTGGTTTAATTATTATAACAAACACAACATTTGATCTAACTGTTCTAGCGGCTATATTAACAGTTATCGGTTACTCGTTGAACGATAAGATCGTTATATTTGATAGAATAAGAGAGAAACATAAATTAATTAAAGGTGAGTCGTTAAGAGATGTAATGAATTTAAGTCTTAATGAGACTTTATCAAGAACATTATTAACATCAGTTTCAACATTAATTGCAGTGTTAGCGTTATATTTATTTGGTGGCGAAGTAATACGAGGATTTGCGTTAGTAATGTTTGTTGGAGTAATTATCGGAACATACTCTTCAATAGGTATATCATCAGCAACTGTTTGTAAGTTAAGAGATATATTTCCAGCTAAAGAAGTTTCAAAGAAAGATGCAAAAAAGAGTAGTTAGTATATATGAAATTATCTAATTACTTTATTGATACATTGAGAGAAGACCCTTCAGATGCAGAGGTTATCTCTCAAAAACTGATGTTGCGTGCATCAATGATAAAGAAGCTAGCATCAGGAATTTATACATATCTTCCACTAGGTCTAAGGGTTCTTAGAAAAGTGGAGAAGATTGTTAGAGAGAGTATGAATAAAGCAGGTGGTATTGAACTATTAATGCCAGCTGTTCAACCAGCCGAGTTATGGCAAGAATCAGGCAGATGGGATTTTTACGGTAAAGAGCTTTTGAGATTAAAAGATCGCCATAATAGAGATTTTTGTATAGGTCCAACTCATGAAGAGATTATTACAGATATAGTTCGTACATCAATTCGTTCATATAAACAACTTCCGTTAACATTCTACCAGATACAGACAAAGTTTAGAGATGAGGTTCGTCCTCGTTTCGGAATAATGCGTGCAAGAGAGTTCATCATGAAAGATGCTTACTCATTTGATGTATCAGATGAAGCAGCAGAGATATCATACCGTAAGATGGATAAAGCTTATAGAGAGATTTTTGAAAGATGTGGCTTAACGTATAAAGTTGTAGATGCAGACTCAGGAGCGATCGGTGGATCGTTCTCACATGAATTTATGGTAACGGCAGAGACTGGAGAAGATGAAATAGTATCATGTAACAGTTGTGATTATTCAGCTAATATTGAGAAAGCTACAGTTATATATAATGCTAATCCAAGTGAAAATGTTAAAGGAAAGTTAGAAAAAGTTTTAACACCTAAATCACATACAGTTGAAGAAGTTAGAAAATTTTTATCATTAAAGACAGAAGATATCGTTAAGAGTATGTTAGTTAGATGTGATGATAAATTCTATATTATATTAATCAGAGGCGACAGAGAGCTTAATTTAGCAAAATTTAAAAACATGATAAATTCAGCAACTTGCGAACTTGCAACAGCGAAAGAGGTTGTTGAAGTTACAAAAGGTGATTTAGGTTTTACAGGTCCAATAGGAATTGATACTCCTATTTATGCTGATAACGAAATCAAAGATATGATAAATTTTGTTACAGGTGCTAATGAAAAAGATATGCATTATATTAATGTTAATATCGATATAGATTTTAAAGTTGAAAGTTATGGAGATTTTAGAAACGCATCGGAATTAGATATTTGTCCTAAATGTGGTGGAAAATATGTTATAACACGAGGAATTGAAGTTGGACATATATTCAAATTAGGTACAAAATATTCTGAAAAGATGAAAGCGCATTTTATAGATAACGGTGGTAAAGGTAGTAAAATCGTTATGGGTTGTTACGGTATAGGTGTTGGACGAGTGGCAGCAGCAGCTGTTGAGCAGTGTTACGATGATAAAGGTATATTATGGCCGAAAGCTATAGCACCGTTTGAGATTGTAATTGTTCCTATGAGTAATGATGATGAAGAAGTGAACAATTTATCTAATAAGTTATACGAAGATTTATTAGAAAAAGGTATAGATGTCCTCTTAGATGATAGAGATGAGCGTGGTGGCGTAAAATTAAAAGACGCTGAGTTAATTGGTTATCCGATCTATATAACAGTTGGTAAAAAGTCTGTTGCAGAAGGATATTTTGAATTAACTGTTAGAAAGGAATTAATCAAACATAAGATTGAAATCAGTAAAGCTGTAAATAAAACAGTAGAAATACTTGATTTTATAGGATAGAATTACTATATTTATATAACGGCTGATATAAAGTTCACTTTTAGGCTGTGATTATTTTGGTTATTTTAGAATACGGGGTAGTTTATGTCTAAAAAGTTTACAATAATATTTTATGAGTCATCAAATTTTGGTAAGACAAAGACATTGATGTTGTCTAAAAATTTAATAATAGGTATTTTTATTCTTTTAGCATTTGTTTTTATGAGTTCTATAGTTCTATTCACATTAAATCATAAATATAGTAAAGAGATCGCATCGTTAAAACTTTTAACGGGTGAGAATATAGATTTAATGAATCAGATATCGAATTACTACGATCAGTTAGATAAATTAAATTTAAAATTGGCATCATTAGATAAGTTAGAGTATAAAGTTAGAGATTTTATATCAGAGAGTAAAGATGAAAATATTCTTCGTCCAGTATCAGTAGGTAGTCAAGAGATTGATACGATGCGAGATTACTACGCTGTATCAGATAGACGAGAGAAAGAATTTTTCAGTAATCTAAGTAGTTCATTAGATAAGATAGATGAAAGAATTGATGCACATACAGATTCTTTAACAGAGCTTACACAATATTTAGAAGAGAAGAATTTCATCATGTTATCAACACCAACAATATGGCCAACGCGAGGTTGGGTATCATCTAAGTTTGGATTTAGAACTTCTCCGTTTTCAGGTAGAAGGGTATTTCATGAAGGTTTAGATATAGCTGCAAGATATGGAATTGATGTTAGAGCTACTGCAAAAGGTGTGGTTGTTTTTTCAGGTACACGAACAGGATACGGATATATTGTAACGATAGATCACGGATACGGATATTTAACACGCTACGCACATAACAGTGAGTTACTGGTTAAAGTTGGTGATAAAGTTGAAAAAGGAACACCGATTGCGAAGATTGGATCATCTGGAAACAGTACAGGCCCTCATGTACATTACGAGGTTTTATCGAACGGTATTCCAGTCAATCCTATCAAGTATATAATTGAAGAAGGGTATTAATTAGATATAGATAAAATATTTAATCTTATATATTAAATAAATAGCGTTTCAAGAATTATTCTGTTATAATTTTTGAGGCGCTTTTTTTTATGGTATTATAATAAGAGTGTATATTTATGGTTTGAGATAGTCAATATATTAATATATGTATAGTGTATATGTAGTTAATATATTACAGTATGTGTGTATTAGCTTTAATTTATTTATAATTTTAGATAAGGAAAGATATATTATGTTAACAGTAGTAATATTAGCAGCAGGTAAAGGAACAAGAATGGTATCATCGAAACCGAAAGTTCTTTTCGATCTTGCAGGCAAGAAGATGATAGATTATCCGATATCGGTAGCGTTATCATTAAAACCTAAAAAAGTGATAGTTGTGCTAGGTGATAAGTCGGAAGAAGTTGAGGAGTATATATCGAAATATAAGGTTGATATAGTTATTCAGAAATCTCAGTTAGGTACAGCTGATGCTGTAAAAACTGCATTACCTAAAATTGTTACGGGTAGTAAAGTTCTAATTTTATCTGGTGATATGCCTCTAATCGATAAAGATTTATTAACAACTTTTATAGATGAGACAACGAATGATGTATCGTTTATATCGACAAAAGTAGATAATCCAGATTGTTACGGTAGAGTTCTTAGAGACTCAAAAAAAGATGTTATAAGGATCGTTGAAGAGAAAGATTGTAATGAGAACGAGAAGAATATAAAAGAGATTAATTCAGGTATATATCTATCAACACTTTCAAAATTGAAAGAATTAGTAAAAGGTATCAAACCTAACAACTCACAGAAAGAGTATTATCTGACTGATATTATTACACACGGATCGGGATCGTTTATATCTAAAGAGAGTGAAAAATTTTTAGGTGTGAACACAAGAGAGCAGTTATCAGTTGTGTCTAAAAAATTGTGGTTAATGAGAGCGAAATATCATCTTAATAACGGTGTTGGTATTATTGATCCAACTAACTGCTACTTAGATGACGATATTGAGATCGGATCAGATACAGTAATTTATCCTAATGTAGCGATTAAATCTGGGAGTAAGATCGGTAAGAGTTGTAAGATATTTAACAACACGATTATAGAGAGTTCAATCATTGCAGATGATGTTGAGATTAAGTACGGATCGGTTATTGAAAGTTCAAAAATCGGTAGTAAGTCAGCTGTAGGACCGATGGCTAGATTGCGTCCAGGCTCAGTATTAAAAGGATCGAATAAGATCGGTAATTTTGTAGAGATTAAAGAGAGTGAATTCGGTATTGGATCACAAGCATCACATCTTTCATATATAGGAGATGCAACGATCGGTAAAGATGTAAATATCGGTTGTGGATTTATAACTTGTAATTATGATGGTATAAATAAACATAAAACTATAGTTGGCAATAATGTTTTTATAGGATCAGATGTTCAATTAATTGCTCCTATCAAAGTTGGTAATGATGTTCTAATCGGTGCAGGCTCAACAATTGTGAATGATATAAATTCTACTGATTTAGCAGTATCAAGATCAGAGCAGAAGAATTTAAAAGGTGTAGGACTTAAATACTTTTCAAAAACTAAAAAGAAGAAAAAATAATATTATGTTAAGCGAAATTAGAAATCTAGTAAATAGATTAATTTTTAAGAATGAAGATTTAGTTATGATAACTGTAGCTGTAACAATAGGTGTTACGGTTGGTTGTGCTAATATCATTTTCAGAGAGCTTATAATTTTTGTTCAGTTACTATCATTTGGCACAGAGTCAGAGGTTATTCTGTATAATCTTCAAACAACACCTGTTTGGAAGATACTATTGATACCGACTCTTGGTGGCTTAATCGTTGGTATAATAAGCAGGATATTTAAATCATCAGCAGGGCGTAGCGTTCCAGATGTTATTAAAGCAGTATCGTTAAATAAAATTATTCCATCATTCACTCCTATCATAAAGATAATTACATCATCGATAACATTAGGTACAGGTGGATCAGCAGGTCGAGAAGGCCCGATCGTTGTAATCGGAGCAGGTGTTGGATCATCAGTTGCTAGGTTATTTAAATTTTCATCAACACGTGTTGCAACATCGGCAGCAGCAGGAGCAGCGGGTGGAATTGCAGCAACCTTTAATGCGCCTCTTGGTGGAGCGATGTTTGCAGCAGAGGTTTTAGTAGGAGAATTTTCACTTAAAACATTTACATCAATAATAATATCAGCTGTAACAGCAACGGCGGTGAGCAGATCATATTTCGGAGATGAGTTAACAATTCATGCACCTAACTACTCATTGAACAGTTTTTTTGAGCTTCCGTTATATGCGATAATGGGTGTTTTTATAGCTGTTATATCGGTTATATTTATTCGTTTTTACTATAGGGTTTCAGAAAATTTTCAGATGCTAAAGATTCCATCATTTATTAAACCAGCGATCGGTGGATTATTAATGGGTATCGTTGCTCTGTACAGCAGAAACATAATGGGTGTCGGTTACGGAACGATCTTAGAGGTGTTGAATGGAGAGATCATCGGCTACACATTATTTCTATTAATATTTCTAAAGATAATCGCAACATCGTTAACGTTAGGATCAGGTGGATCAGGTGGACAGTTCGTACCGACATTATTTATAGGTGCAATGACAGGTGGATTTTTCGGATATATAGCACATATATTTTTTCCAGAGATCGCAGGAACTTCAGGAACATATGCTTTAGTAGGTATGGGAGCGATGTTAGCAGCTGTTATCAGAGCGCCTATAACATCTATATTTATTATATTTGAGATTACACAAAATTATCAGATTATTTTACCACTTATGATATCTGTTATAATCGCTAATTTAATATCGTATAGGATGGAGAAAGATTCAATTTTCACATGGGTATTATCAAGAGAGGGTTTCAACTTAGGTAAAGGAGTTGAACAAAATATCTTATCGATGATCTATGTAAAAGATATAATGATGACGGATATAATTGTTTTTGAAGAGAGTACACCGTTATCAGAAATCCGTGAATCTATAGTTCGCAAACCACATGCTTATTTTCCAGTAGTAGATAAGAACGGTTGTTTATCAGGAATGATATCATTGAATGATCTAAAGAATATCATCTTTAAAAAAGGTGATAACGATAAAATTACTGCAGGCGAGATAGGAATTAGAAGTAATATAATTACAGTTAGAGAAGATGAGAGTTTATTAGAATCGTTAGCAGATTTCGGTATAAAAGATGTTGGAGATTTACCAGTTGTAGAGGACTCAGAACATGGATTAAAGTTGATCGGTTTATTAAGAAGATCGGATATAATAATAGCATACAATAAGATGTTAGTTGATTATGTTCCAAATAATTAAGGTATAATTATTAAGGTTAAAGATGTTAGATAATTTAGAAGAAGAGTTAAATAAAGAGCAGTATGACGCAGTTGTATCTAAGAATAGATCACTTCTAATAATTGCAGGTGCAGGTACAGGTAAGACAAGAGTTATCACATATAGGATAGCGTATCTTATAAAAAAGTACGATGTTAGACCTGGCAATATTTTAGCAGTAACATTCACAAATAAGGCAGCATCAGAGATGAAGTCGAGATTGTATTCACTAATAGGTGGACTTTCAACAGCGTTGCATATAGGTACGTTCCACTCAATTTGTCTAAATATTTTAAAGACAGATGGACATTTTATAGGTATGGATGATAGTTATTCAGTTATCGATCAAGATGATAGACTGGTTATTATTAAACGTATAGTTAAAGATTTAGGGATAGATGATAAACGTTATCCACCTCGTAAATATCTTCATAGTATAAGTGAGTTTAAGAATACGATAGGGTATGTTAATTATAATAAACCAAGTGAGACGATGTTAAAATTATCGTTGGTGTTTGATAGATATCAAGAACAACTTAACTCATCACGCTTTATAGATTTCGATGATATGTTATCGTTAGTTGTACGAATGTTTTATAAAGATAGTTCGGTACTTGAAAAGTATAGAGAGATTTATAAACATATATTAGTAGATGAGTATCAAGATACTAATAAAATTCAATCAACGTTTCTATCGCTTATCGGTAACGGTAATAATATCTGTGTGGTTGGCGATGATGATCAATCAATATACGGTTGGCGTGGAGCTGAAATTGCGAACATATTAAACTTTGATAAAGAGTACGAAGATGTTAAAGAAATCAAGCTTGTAGAGAACTATCGAGCAGGTCAAAAAATATTAGACATTGCAAATAATGTGATAGAGTACAATATTAATAGAAGAGGCAAAAAATTAGTTTCTGCAAAAGAGATAGAGGCTGAGATAAGATATGAAACATTATCGAATGAATCGTTAGAAAGCAATTTTATTATAGAAGAGATCAAGTCGATTATATCAAAAGATAGAGACGATGTTGATATAGCTATATTATATAGAAAGAACTCTCAATCGAGAAATTTTGAGATATCGTTAAATAGAGCAGGAATTCAACATAAGGTAATCGGAGCGACATCTTTTTATCAACGTAAAGAGGTTAAGGATATATTATCGTACCTTCGTGTATATGAGAATAGGTTTGATATATTATCTTTTAGAAGAAGTTTGAAAATACCAACACGAGGGATAGGTGATGGTACGATAGATAAAGTGATATTATATTCACAAACAAACGGAGTGGATCTATTGCACTCATTAGTAGATAGTGGTTTTGTGAGTAAGAAGCAACAGGTAGAAATTGATAAATACTTGCAACTTTTTATAAAACTTGATAGTATAGTGTCAATAAGAGATAAGATTAACTATATAGTTGAAAATATTGATTATCTTTTATATCTAAGACAATATGATGATATTGATACGGCGAATAAGCGTGTTGATAATATAGCAGAGTTATATTCAGCGGCTGTAGCATTTGAAGAGAGTGTTGAAGGTGTAAATTTACGAGACTTTTTATCATCAACATCATTAACAAGTTCAGCAACAGAAGCAGAGGATTTTACAAATACAGTTAAGTTGATGACGATCCATGCGTCTAAAGGATTAGAGTTTGATACAGTATTTGTAACAGGATTAGAAGAAGGTTTATTTCCATCATCTCAAAGTAGCGACGATGGTGATATAGAGGAAGAGCGTCGTTTATGTTATGTTGCATTAACGAGGGCTAAGCGTAGATTATATTTAACATCAGCTAGAGAGAGATTGACATACGGTAAAAGAAGTAGATCCCCTTCATCGATTTTTTTAAGAGAGATGGGTATGGTATCCTCAAAATCTATCGATAAGTCGTATAGATTACGATCGGATAATTATAGCGATGATGGTGATGGTTCAAGTTCGAATAGTTATGGCAGTTACGGTTCACAATCTGGAAGTTTTTTAGGTTCAGATAGTTTATTATCGAAATCGGTAAGCGACAGTTTTTCAGTAGCGGACAAAGTTTCACATACAGTATTTGGAGATGGAGTAGTTTTATCAATAGATAGATCAGGAGAGTCTGAAAAGATATTAGTACATTTCAAGAGTTCTGGTCAGAAAAAGATTCTCTCTTCATTTCTTGATAGAAGATAAGTATATAGTGTTAATTTTAACGGAGGCGAATTTATGTTTAAAAAGATCGATCATCTAGGTATAGCGGTAAAAAGTATAGATGAAGCTATGAAGTTTTACACTTCACTAGGTATGACAGTAGATCATATTGAAGAAGTTGCAGCACAAAAAGTTAGAGTAGCAATGATAAATGTTGGTGGCGTTAATGTTGAGTTGTTAGAGCCAACAAGTCCAGACAGTCCGATAGCGAAAGCTATTGAGAAGAAAGGAGAGGGACTTCATCACATTGCATATAGTGTAGATGATATCAAGGCAGCGTTAGCGAAATTGAAAGCCGAAGGCGTTCCGTTAGTTAATGAAGAGCCGATGGTAGGAGCACATAATAAGTTAATAGCCTTTGTTCATCCAAAGGGAGTGAACGGCGTTTTAACAGAGTTATCACAAGATCAGGATCATTAGTACAGAGATTATATAGTTGATTTTCGTGTTTGTTTTGCAGTAATTTAGAATTATTTAATTATAATGCTAAAGTTATTAGAATTACAAGCCGATATGTTTTTTATAGAAAAAGAATAGATTTAATTATCTACACAGGTATTGATATAATCAAGCCGGTATTTCATAGGATATTCCTATGATGTATCGGCTTTTTTTTATTTAAATTTAAGAAGTTGGTATTGATAAAATCAGGCCACTATCACCTATTGCAATAGGTTGATGTGGTCTTTTTTTATATGTTTTGAGCGAATGTTTTGAGCGATTTTTTTGAGCGGAAGAGGAGCGAATGTGAGGAGCGAGTATATTTTTAAGTAGTCCAGTGCCATTATTGCCTTTTGACATTGGATTGCACAATTTTTTTTAAAATATTATTGGTCTTAAGCCAGTTTTATAGTAGCGAGTATCAAGAATAGTGTTAACGGAATAACATTAATTTTGGTGAAACACCGTGACTATGAAGCGATTTTAAAACATTTTATCATGGAGGATAAAAGATTATGGCATTCACACTAGTATCTAACCCGACAGCGATTTCGGGCCAGGGAGCAATACGCTCTGCAAACAACAATTTAACAACAACAATCAAACAATTATCAACGGGTCTTAGGATTAATTCAGCGGCAGATGACGCATCGGGTCTTGCTGTATCGGAGAAATTAAGAGGTCAGATTTCAGGATTAACAGTAGCATCACGAAACGCACAAGATGCAATATCTTATCTCCAAACGGCGGAAGCTGCTATGGGAACTATGATTAGTATGGTTCAAAGGGTAAGGGAGTTAGGTGTACAAGCTGGAGATCCTGCATACACAGTAAACGATAGAGTTATCCTTCAAACAGAAGTAAACGAGCTTTTAGATGAAATTAATAGAGTGTCAGATTCAGCGGAGTTTAATACAAAGAAGTTATTAAATGGTGATGCTGCAGCATTGTGGTCAGCAACACAAGGAATTGAGGCATTAGTTCATGGCTCTACAGTAAATGGAAACTATAATATTGAAACTACAATGAATCCTGGCAAGAATAATATTTATAAAACAAATATTATGACAGTTGGAGCAGGTAATATATCATTTGATATGGATAATGCTGTAGGCATAAATAGATTAGATGATATTAAAGGCGTGCTAACAGATGCCAATAAAGATATTAATATTATTGTAGGAAAGGGTAGTGCTGCTGCAACAGTGGGAGTAGCTTCAACAACAGTTGCTGCTGGTAGCAATGTAGCAGTTGCAGGTGCAACAGAAACAGCAGTAGCTAATATTGTTGTAGATGGTTCATTTCAAATGGAGATGGAAGTAGTCAAAGATGTTGCAGATACAAATGGAGTGAACGTAGTTGATGGTGCAATAAGATTTAGGATTACTAATTTAGCAACAGGCGAAGTAGGCGAGTGGATGAACATGAAAGTTTTTGATGGTACTGGAGCTACTGATTTAACCATCTCTGCTGATGCGACTACAATGTCGAAAGCGTTTGCTTCAGCAGGACTAGTTACTACAAGCCCATTTACCTTAGCATCAGGTGGAGGAGTTACGATAGGTGAGGAATCTACAATTACTAGAATATTAGCAACGGATTCGTATATTAGTAACACAGGTATAACAACAATAGGTAACTTTGGAGATATGTCAGCTGGTGTTGCAGGTATGAATGGTGCAGGTACTTCTATTTTAGGAGGCTCGATAGTCTTTGAGATGGAGGCAATGAGCGATAAAGTAACTGCGGGTTCAGGTTCATTTAAATACCGTATAACAAACATGGAAACGGGCATTCAAAGTGGTTGGTATGAAAGTATTTCACTTAATGCGAATGGTCAGGTTGTTGTATCAGCAGGTGGATCATTTGGATCAGCTGCTTTAAATGATGTAGGTTTATCAGGATCGATATTTCAATCTGGTGCTACAACTTTAACATCACCAGCGTTTGGTCAGGGAGATAAAATTTTATTTGGTATTGGCGGCAAGAGTCTTGTTAATGGACTTCCTACTGATCTTACAGATTATGCGACAGTTAAGTTTGGCGATGGTCCAGGAGTTGTATTGAAAGATCCAGTATCAGATAAAGAGGATAAACCAAATAAGATTTATACAGCACAAATGGATGCTTCAGGCAAAGTTTATTACGGTTCAATGGATTTAACATTTTCTAAAGGATCTGTAATTACTACTGGAGTAACAACAGTAAATTTATTAGGTGAAGGTGATGCGGCCTCACTGTATACAGAACTTCGTCAGATAGCAAGTTTTACCAATGCAGATGGCAGAATGTTATTAGATAATACTAGAGACCTTACAATATATGGTAACAATACTAAGACAGATATTAGTCTAGAAGGCACTGATACGATAAAGGATCTTGAAACTAAGTTTAGTGATGCGATTATTGAGGCGCTAGGTTTAGGTTCAACGGGTCCAGGCGTAAACCATAATTTAGTTAAGTTTATCGGTAAAGATGAGGCAGTAGCTGGTTCAGATAGAGCAGTAAACGGAACATTTGTTATTCAAGGTGCAGCGATAGGTAAAGAGTCTGAATTATTTTTCTCATCAGATCAGGCTATTTTATCAGCACTAGGAATGGCTAAGATACAAGAAGGTATAGGTTCAGAAATTACAGCGACTGTTAGGGATGCACACACGAATGAATTTATAGGTCAAGACACGATTACCGATGGTATTCTACGAGGCATTATCGAAAATGTAGATGTTAAGTTAGATCAAACAATAGGATCTACGACAGTATGGGATGATGTATTAAAGAAGTTGAAATTTGAACCAAATGGGGTATCGATATCTACACTTCACTTAGTAAACAATCCTACGATAGCAGCAATTGGAGCAAATGAGGGTCAGTTATTAGATATATCAATAGGTAGACTTGACACAACGACATTGAATTTAAATAATCTATCAGTGATTAGTATAGAGGATTCTCAGAAAGCAATTACGAAGGCAGATCAAGCGTTAGATAGTATAAATCAGACAAGAGCGGTATTAGGAGCTCAGATGAATAGGTTAGATTATACGATTTCGAATTTAGATGTAGCAAGAGAGAACATGGCGATAGCCGATTCACGCATGAGAGAGTTAGATATAGCAGAAGCGTCAACACGCCTAGCATCACAGCAGACGATTTTACAAGCAGCGTCAGCGATGTTAGCACAAGCGAACCAGTTACCTAGCTATGCAATGCAGTTATTACAATAACTACTAGTATAGTTTGCATTAAGGTTTTTGGGTGATAAGTAGTACTAGAAGATAATGTATTGCTTAGGTTGTTGATTAATTACTTAATAAAAGTGAGGGTTCTGTTATGGAAAGATCTATAGATAAAAGGTTAGAGAGTTTAGAAGATAAGATAGAAATAATGAGATCAGATATGGAGCGATTAGGAATAGGATCTCGTGTAGATAAGAAGTTTTATATAAGGGTAGCGTCGGAAGAATTGAATAGATGTTCGACGTTATTCACAATGGATGCTTTAGCGCAATTATGTAGAAACTAGGAGGATAAAATTTAGAAAAACAATTTAACAGATGGTTTGAAATTTAAATTACAATTTGGTTATTTTGGTGCAAAAACAGTATTAAAATATATTTTGAAACCCATATTTTCGAAGTATATCGCTGAAGTCATTTTTTGCTCAAGGGTACAGGTTTTTGATTAATAATAATTATCTAGGATTAATATAAATATATCCCTAGTGTTGTTGGTTGGTCAGTATTTTTGAGATGTATAAAGCTTCATGGAATTAATATGTATACATTCTAGTTTTGACAAAGGGAAGGACTCCCAAGTTTAGGATTAGAGTATCGTATAAATGAATTATTCATGGAGGATATTATTATGGCATTGTCAATTATCACAAACCCAACAGCATTAGTTGGACAAAGTGCGACAAATCGAGCGAATAACAGCCTATCGAAAACGATAGGACAGTTATCAACAGGACTTAGAATTAACTCATCAGCAGATGACGCATCAGGATTAGCGGTTGCAGATAAGTTAGCAGGACAGATTTCAGGATTAGCAGTAGCAGCAAGAAACGCACAAGATGGTTTATCGTATCTCCAAACAGCAGAGGCTGCAATGGGAACGATGACGAGCATGGTACAACGTATCAGAGAGTTAGCAGTTCAGGCAGGCGATCCTGCATATACTACGAATGATAGAGTTGTACTACAAACAGAGGTTGATCAGTTAATAGAAGAGATTGATAGAGTATCATCATCAGCCGAGTTTAACACAAAGAAGTTACTAAACGGAGACGCTTCGGCGTTATGGACAGCAACAGAAGGCATTGAAGCGCTAGTAAGTGGTGCTGCAATAAGTGGTAACTATAATATTGAGACTAATATGAACCCAGGAAGTAACTATGTTTATAAGTCAAACATTATGGCAGTAGGTGCAGGCAAAACATCGTTTGATATGATTAGTGGTTCAGGTATAACTCGTCTAGATAATATAGAGGGCGTATTAACTGATTCTACAAAAGATATCGGTATTGAGGTTGCAAATGCAACAGTAACAGCAGGAGGTGGTGGTGTAGATCTTTCTGGTAATACTTTAGCAAGCGCTGGGATAACAGGTGCTGCAGTAACTGGCATGGTTGGAAGTGGTTCGTTTTCAGTAGAAGTGGAAGTATTGATGGATGTGGCAGATGCTGGTGGTACAGCAGCAGGCCCTAATACATCTGACGCTGCTAGATTTAGAATCACAAACCTTATAACAGGTGAAGTTGGTGAGTGGCAAATGATGGGGACCACGGATGCTGCTACTGCTACTGATTTAACCATATCTGCTACCTCTGCCGTAGTAAGTGCTGCATTTCAGTCAGCAGGGCTTGATAGTACGGGAAAATTTGAACTCGTTGTCAGTGCTGGAATGACAGTTGGTCAAGGTTTTACAGCTACAGTGATTTCTGCTGATGATAAAGTTATTAGTAATACTGGAAATTCTACTATCGGTTCATTTGGTAGTATGGCAACAACATCAGCTCTCCTAACTGGTCTAGGTAGTAATGTCATCGGTGGTTCAATAACGATGGAAATGGAAGCAACAGGT